>CAKRMO010000156.1 GCA_934364765.1 uncultured Bacteroidaceae bacterium
ATAAGATACTGACAAATGGAAATCAAATACCAGAGGGGGCTTGTGCACCAGCAGCGGGCCGTGGATGCCATAACGCGCGTTTTCCAAGGCGTGGCGTTTGAAAAGCCGGCGGCAATGTGCGAAAACCCCTTGATACCGCTCCACGATGAAGCCATCGGGCGAAACATCCAAGCCATACAGGGCGAAAAGGAGCTTAATGTGCCGGCGGACGCCCGCGTGTTTTCCGCGCCGCAAGCCACGCTGAACCTCGACATCAAGATGGAGACCGGCACAGGCAAGACATACGTTTACACACACGCCATATACGAGCTGCACAAACTGTATGGCGTGAACAAGTTCATAGTCGCCGTCCCCACGCTCGCAATCAAGGAGGGCGCAAGGTCGTTTATGGGCGACGCCGACGTGAGACACCATTTCAGGGACGACTGCGGCTATGACGCCAACATCGACTTGTGCGTGCTCACCGCGCGGCCGGTGAAAAACGGCAAGCGGCTTTTCCCCTCCGAGGTCAGGGAGTTTGTGGGCGGCTCGCACCAGATTTCAAACCACATATACGTTCTTCTTGTCAATGCGGCACTTATTTCCGACAGCAAGGCAAAGATGCTCGGCCGCGACTACGACCAGACAATCGAGGGCTATTATTGCCCGCTCGACGCACTGAAAGCCACGCGCCCTTTCCTGATAATCGACGAGCCGCACCGCTTCAGGCAGGGCGGAAAAACGTTCGGCGTTATCCGCGACCGCATCCGGCCGCAGTGCATAATACGTTTCGGGGCGACGTTTCCCGAAGCGGACGAAAAGGCAAAAGGCGTGCGCCCCAAGGCAAGGGACTACCAAAATTTGCTCTATAACCTCAACGCCTTCCAAGCCTTCAACGAAGGTCTCGTAAAGGGCGTGGCGAAAAACCATTTCGAGCCGCTGAGCCGCAAGAGCGAGAAAATACGCCTTGTGTCAACCCAAGGAAAAAACTCGGCGGTCTTCGCCCACATCACAAACGGCGGCGCAAAAAGGCTCACGCTTTACAAGGGCGACTCGTTGGGCGAAATATCCCCCGAAATGGGCGGAATATTAGTCAACGGCATTGGCAGGGACATGATTGCGCTTTCCAACGGACAGGAAAAGCACAAGGGCGAGGAGTTTGACGTTGACACCTATTCCACACCCTATCAGGAGGGGATGATGCGCCTTGCTATACAGCGGCATTTCGAGACAGAGCGAGCCAACTTCGTGCGCACGCAGAAAATAAAGACCCTCGCGCTGTTTTTCATTGACGACATAGCGTCGTTTCGCGGCGACAGCGAGGGCAAAAACGCTTGGCTGCGCGACACGTTCGGGAGGCTTTTGCGCGAAAGGCTGGAACAGGAAATCGGGAACACGGCGGAAAACACGGAGGACTATGCGCAGTTTCTGCAGGCGAGCCTGGAAAACATAAGGGATTGCTCGGCGGGATATTTCGCCCAGGACAACAGCGACAAGGATGAGGATGTGGCGCGCGAGGTGGACGACATTCTTAGAAACAAGAAGCACCTGCTGCAATTCCGCAACGCTGACGGCTCATGGAACGTGCGCAGGTTTTTGTTTTCAAAGTGGACTCTCAAAGAGGGGTGGGACAACCCCAACGTGTTCACCATTGCAAAACTGCGCTCAAGCGGAAGCGAGACGAGCAAGTTGCAGGAAGTGGGGCGCGGGCTGCGGCTGCCGGTGGACGAATACGGCAACCGGATTAGCGGCGACCGCTTTATGCTGCACTACATTGTGGATTTCAGGGAGGCGGACTTCGCAAACAAACTCATTGCCGAGATTAACGGCGACAACTTTGCCGGCGCGGAATTGGCCATAAGCGAAGACCAGTTGAAGAAAGCGGCGGAAAAACGCGGCACTGACGAAACCAAACTGTTCATAGAGCTTCTGCAAAAGGGCTTTGTTGACATGAACAGAAAGGTGAACCTTGAAAAACTTGCGCAGCTAAACGCCGAATATCCCGAGTTCAACATGGCGGGGGTTGGAAGCGACATTGTGAGGGACGACAACAAGAAACAGGCAACCGGCATCAAGATACGCAAGGAGAGATACAAGGAGCTGGAAAGGCTGTGGGGTATGCTGAACCGCAAATACATAATATTTTTCGACGGCAGCCTTACGGCGAAAATCGAGGACGGCTTCAGCATCAGCGGCGATGTGTTTGCCGTGCAGACCATGACGGCGCATTGCGACACAGTGTCAACCCAAGGCGGCACGGCAACCGTGGTTCACGAAAGCGAGACGCAATACCGTGCGGGCGGCAAGGCTCTGCCCTACGGCGTATTCCTGCGGCGCATAAACGAAGCCACTTCCCTGCCAATAAAAACCGTACACAAGGTGATGGCCAAGTATTTCTCCACCCACAGGTATGCCCCCGAATTTATAAACGAGGCATCGCTGACGCGCTTCATTAAAGAGTTTGACGAATGGAAGGCAAACAACATAACCGGGCTTGTAAGATACAGGCAGGCTGACTACAAGTCGCGCGAAACCTCGCTCACCGACATCAACGGAAAGCTGCGCGACGAAATCCCCACGGGAAACATAGGCGTGTATGTGGAGCGTGGCGAACCCGCGCCGCGATACCTTTACGACACTATAGCATACGATTCCGACTTGGAGCGCAAGGACATAAAAACCGACTGCGACGGGATTGTGGTGTATGGCAAAATCCCCCGCAGGAGCGTGGCGATACCCACATTGGACGGCACATATAGCCCCGACTTCATGTATGTGGTGAAACGCCAAAACGGCAAAGACGAAATGAACATAGTTGTAGAGGCAAAGGGTGTGGACGGCGGGGACGCGCTGCGCGGCACGGAGAAAATGAAGATTGACTGCGCCCAAAAGTTCTTCGAGCAGATGAGGGATGACGGGTTCAACGTGAGTTTCAGGAAGCAGACAAACAACCGCACTATACTCAACATAATCACTTCGTTGCTCGGGGAAAAAGCGGACTCCGATGCCGTTTAAGTTATTCCGCTGGTTTCCAGAGTTTTGCCTGATTTGAGATTGATTTTGTAAGAATTTGGCTCACAGACGTTTGCAACGGCGGAAAAAAGGTCTGATGTAGTTTGGATTACATCAGACATAATTTTTCCTGTGTCCTATGTAGTTTTTCCTGCATCCTATGTAATTTTGGCGGTATTGGTTTTGCGCGAATTGTAGGGGCGTATTGCATACGCCCTGTACGCCGCCGCCAAAACCGCATGATTTATGCCCAATTGCGATTGGGGATGTTCAATGAAGTATATCGATAAAATGGCGTAAAATCACGATTACAACCACAATGAGCAACACTCCCGCAATATTGGGAATGCAGGAAAGCAATAAAATGAATATGTCCCCATTTATATTTTTGCGTTATGGAATTTTTTTCATAACTTTGTTCCAGTTGTTGGTAAAACACGCACATTTTACTAAATGGGCAAAAACAACAAATAAAAACAAACGGGTTGTTCTGGGGTGCTTCTCCTGAGACAGACATCTGTATGTTTAAGTCTGATGAACCTCGAAAAACCAATTAAAAGAATATGGCATGAGGCATGACTAAATAGTAGATGAAAGGACGAAAAATCCCATCGGTCTGGCAGGACGGATGGGAAAGTAAGGTTTGCTTTGGACGATTGGCGACCTTAGTTCCAACCACTTCGGACGGAAGAAAGCGGAGTTTTACAACTGCGAAGATAGGCATTTTCTTTGAATTTATCCATTCCGCCCTGTTAAAAATCGTTCGCTGATATACAATGATAAATTATAAAAATCAAGTTATACCATATATTATGGCGAAAGATCTTTTAGGAGAGGAACTGTCCTTAAATAGTTCCAATGTGCGCAAGAAAAGACGCACCAGGGTAGAAAGTATGACAAGAACGTTATACGATTATTTTATGCTTGATATGTTCAGCACTTTGTCTGTAGTGGGCAAGGAGCAAATGCCTGTACTGAAACCTGTGGATGCTGACCTGAAATTACCGAACGAGATGGTGGCATTTGATGAAGAATTCACAAAAAAGAAAACAGATTGCATTGTTCATTTC
>CAKRMO010000157.1 GCA_934364765.1 uncultured Bacteroidaceae bacterium
GAAAAATTATGTCTGATGTAATTCAAATTACATCAGACCTTTTTTTGCCCCTTTGCAACGCACTGAAAAACAAATGCAACGGAAGATGCAAAACAACGCGGCTTTTTTGAAATGTTATGGCTGAATGGGGGCGGGTCTGCCGCTGTTTTCGCGCGGCTTGCCGTGGGGCGGCCCTCATGCGGCATCTCGCGGATTTTTTGTATTTTTGCCCTTTGAAGCCGCCGTGAGTTTGCGGCGGCAATCCGTTACGTTTATGGCAGAAGAACTTTTGAATTTGGAAAATCCCGCCGGGGACGCACAGGGTGGGGCGAAGTATGACGAGAGCAGCATAAGGCATCTTGACGACACCACGCACATCCGCACTCGCCCCGGTATGTACATAGGGCGCTTGGGCGACGGCTCCCACTCTGACGACGGCATTTATGTGCTTCTCAAGGAAACCATCGACAACTCCATTGACGAGTTCAAGATGAACGCCGGCAAGCGCATAGAGATCGAGATGAGCGATGACAAGTCGGTTTCCGTGCGCGACTACGGGCGCGGCATCCCTCTCGGCTCGCTGGTTGACGCGGTGAGCATGCTCAACACCGGCGGCAAGTACGACTCTTCGGTGTTCAAAAAAAGCGTGGGCATGAACGGCGTGGGCTCCAAGGCCGTCAACGCCCTGAGCTCGCGCTATGAGGTGTGCACGCGCCGCGACGGCGAAATGAGGACGGCGGTCTTTGAAAAGGGCAAGCTCGTGAGCGACACCACAGGGAAAACCTCCGAGGAGAACGGGACATACGTTTACTTCCGCCCCGACGACACGCTGTTCAAGAACTACCGCTTCCATTCAGAGTTCATCGAGACCATGTTGAGAAACTACACCTATCTCAACACAGGGCTTGTGATTATGTTCAACGGGCGCAAGATACAGAGCCGCAACGGCCTTGAGGACTTGCTCACCGACAACATGACAACCCCTGCGCTCTATCCCATAATCCACCTCACTGGGCAGGACATTGAGATTGCCTTCACCCACACCTCACAGTATGGCGAGGAATACTATTCGTTTGTGAACGGCCAGCACACCACGATGGGCGGAACGCACCAGAGCGCGTTCAAGGAGCACGTGGCGAAGACGCTCAAGGAGTTCTACGGCAAAAACTTCGACTATCAGGACATACGCAACGGCATCGTGGCGGCGATAGCGGTGAACATAAACGAGCCGCAGTTTGAGAGCCAGACAAAGATAAAGCTCGGCAGCCTCACGATAAGCGAGAACGGCATCAGCGTCAACAAGTTCGTGGGCGACTTCCTGAAGGAGAACCTCGACAACTACCTGCACAAGAACCCCGAGACAGCCGATGCCATACTCGAAAAGATACAGTCCTCGGAGCGCGACCGCAAGGCAATAGCCGGAGTTACCAAGCTGGCGCGCGAAAAGGCAAAGAAGGTGAACCTCCACAACCGCAAGCTGCGCGACTGCCGCTACCATTTCAACGACGCCAAGGGCGAGTTCCGCGAGGACAGCTGCATTTTCATCACCGAGGGCGATTCCGCATCGGGAAGCATCACCAAGAGCCGCGACGCCAACACACAGGCGGTTTTCTCCCTGCGAGGCAAGCCGCTCAACGCCTACGGGCTTACAAAGAAGGTGGTTTACGAAAACGACGAGTTCAACCTCCTTCAGGCTGCGCTCAACATAGAGGACGGGCTTGAGGGGCTGAGATACAACAAGGTGATTGTGGCTACCGATGCCGACGTTGACGGAATGCACATACGCCTGTTGCTTATAACGTTCTTCCTGTGGTTTTTCCCCGACCTCATTAAGAAAGGCCACGTTTACATACTCCAGACACCGCTTTTCCGCGTGAGGAACAAGAAAAAGAAGTCCGGCGCGGCAAAGTCAAAGGTGGAAATCGCCGACAGCGCGGCGGGGGCGGCGGTGCTGAAGAAAAACCGCAGCGGAGGGCGTTCCGAATACGAGACCATATACTGCTACAGCGACGAGGAGCGGCGCGAGGCGATACGCAAGCTGCAGCCCAACCCCGAGATAACGCGCTTCAAAGGTCTGGGCGAGATAGACTCCTCCGAGTTCAAGAACTTCATCGGGCCTGATATGCGCCTTGACCAGGTTACGCTGAGCAAGAGCGACAATGTGGGCGAAATGCTCTCGTACTATATGGGCAAAAACACCCCCGAACGCCAGAAATTCATAATAGACAACCTTGTGGTCGAGGAGGACAAGGCGGAAGACCTCGAACGCGGATAAACAATTCGGCAATGGAGAGACTTGCAATTTTCCCGGGCAGCTTCGACCCTTTCACAATAGGCCACGAGGCGATGGTTAGGCGCGGCCTGCAGCTGTTCGACCACATATTCATAGGCATCGGCGTAAACAAGGAAAAATCGGTGCTTTCGGAGACGGCAAAGCGCGTGGAAACCATAAAAGGCTACTATAAGGACGAGCCGAGGGTGAGTGTGCAGAGTTACGATGACCTTACGATTGACTTTGCGCGGCGAATGAACGCAAAATTCATACTTCGCGGCCTGCGCTCGGTAAAGGATTTTGAGTACGAGCGCGACATGGCCGACATGAACCGCAAGCTTACGGGCATAGAGACCGTCATACTCTTCACCGAGCCGCCGCTCGCGGCGATAAGCTCCAGCGTGGTGCGCGACTTAATCTCACACGGCCTCGACGTTTCCGAGTTCCTGCCGAAAATGAAATAGTCCGGCGGGATTTGCGGCGTAAAAGGCGTGTGCCATGCGCCCCGGCAATTTCCGCAAAACCTCAACCGGCAACTATTTCCCCAACATCCCCAAAATTACATTTGACGTAGGAAAAACTATATAGGACATAGGAAAAACAATGTCTGATATAATCCAAACTACGTCAGAGCTTTTTTCTCAGCCTGCAGATGCCGGGCAGCTTTGCCGCGCTGTTGGCGGACGGGTGCGCATTTTGCCGCGAAAAGGGCTTGGATGACGGCAAATTTTCATAATTTTGCATCATAAAGCGATGTAAAGGGTTGCACTCATTGTATTTCATATACGGGCTGAGCACCATGTTCTATCTCATGATGACGTGGCTGTTCTGGCGCAAGGGCGGAGACAGGCTTTCACGGCTGGTCTGCCTCCTGATGTTCGTTACCTGCCTCGAAAACTTCTCGGATCTTGTTCTGCTTGCTGCGGGGGTGTATTTCGACGGTCATGTGTGGAATGTAACGTCAGCCGCCGACATGATAGTGGTGCCGCTCTACGGCTTTGTGCTGGGCGAGCTGGTGCGCCCCGGCGAAACCGGCGTCCGCTCCATGCTTCTCCAGGCCGCGCCGTTCGTGGCCCTTCCCGCCGTCCTCGCCGCTACGGGCCGTGTGGAGGTGTATTACGCCAACATTGCCGTTGCCGCAGTTTCCGGCACAGCCTACCTTGTGTCCACGCTTGTGGAGATACCCCGGTATCACAGGAAGCTGAAGGATCTTGTCTCATACGAGGAGAACATAAACCTGCACTGGCTG
This sequence comes from uncultured Bacteroidaceae bacterium, assembly GCA_934364765.1. GTDB lineage: Bacteria > Bacteroidota > Bacteroidia > Bacteroidales > Bacteroidaceae > UBA6398. The sequence continues at coordinate 3,501 of CAKRMO010000157.1, forward strand.
CGCGTCATAATCCTCTTATTCTACGGCATACTCGCCCTGTGGATTGTTGACAGCGTTGTGCGCCGGGTTTTCAACGAGCTTGTATATATGGTGTGCTCGCTCGTGATGTGGGTGTTCATAAGCTATTTCATGTACCGCCACGAGAATGTGATTGACGAGCTGCGCACGCTGCGCAGGAAGGCGGGGGCTGCGGACGACGCCCCGGTTGACATAGGCGCGGCGGTGCACAGGCTGTTTGTGGTGGAGAAGCTCTATCTCACCCCGGGACTGAAGCTCTCGGACGTGGCGAAGCGCGTGGGCACTAACCGCACGTATCTCAGCCAATACTTCAACCGCGAGGGCGGCACGTCGTTTTACGACTATGTAAACAGCCTGCGCATAGACCATGCCGAGCGGCTTCTTGCCGAAACCGACTGCACGCAGGAGAAAGTGGCGGAAAGTTCGGGCTTCAACTCCCTTTCAACGTTCCTGCGGGCATTCAAGGCGCGCCATAACTGCACGCCTTTGGAATACCGCACTTCGGGGGGGGGG
>CAKRMO010000158.1 GCA_934364765.1 uncultured Bacteroidaceae bacterium
CTGCAAGGAGCTGGACGAGATCAGCCGCAAGGGCGAGCTAGGCGCGGGCGACCTCGACATTGTGCATAAGCTGGCGAGCACTATCAAAAACCTCGACAAGATCGAGGCGATGGAGGGCGGCTATTCCAGCCGCTACCCCGACGACGATATGCGCAATTTGTATGGTAGGAGCGTCTCTTACGCGAGACGGCACTATGTCCGCGGGCATTACAGCCGCGCCGACGCCGCCGAGCATCTGCGCGACCAGCTCGGCGATATGATGCGCGAAACCGACAATGAGCGCGTCAAGGACGCTCTGCGTCGTGCAATGGACATGGTGGAGGAATAAGGGGGTAAGCCCCGATGATCGACGAAAAGGAGCTGCAGCTTTGGATCTCCCGCTTGGAAACGGAGGAATCGAGTTGGGCAAACTATAAGAAGCTTGCGGCGCTATACATTATCCAAAATCAAAACGCGCCCAAAGAACCGGAAAGGCCGATGCTGTACTCGGCAGCTCCGGCGCCGGTTAAGACCTATGCGTCTGAAACGGTAGGTAGTTACGGTGACAGCGATTTTTTGAAGGCCGTCTCTGACATGGCTCCAGCAAAAGCGTGGGAAGTCATGGACGAGCTGATGGATAGCCTTAAAATCGTCAACGAGCGCGTTTATAACAGTGTCATGCAAAAACTCACACGCGCATAAAAAACGCGGCAACTACCATGCATTTGGTAGTTGCCGCGTTCCATAATTTGCTATTACCATTAGGAAGCCGTAAACTATGGAATTACAAGAAATCAAACTCAATCCGGCGGTCTTGGTACAGCCGGATTTCTTTTATCTTTAATTTCCAGAATGATTTTTTGTTTTCTCGTGATAATTTTTTATAGATATCTTGCCAACCGTTGAAAAATGTAGATTCTAGGTCTTGCATTGGTTTGTGCGACCGTTGGGCCTTTTCTTCCGAAATTTTTTCAAGTTCAGAAGTTAGTTCCTTGTATCGTCGCGCGTAGTCATCTTTTTCAATAAGATCATCAAGGTACAGCCCTGACAACTTTGATAATTTCTTCTGCACAGCCTTTTCTTCTGCGTCGTAGTTTCTAGTGGCCTGTTCGTTTGCCTTAAACGTTGCAGCAATCTTAACTTTCTCGTCGATGTGCTCCAGTAAATATCTTTCAATAGTTGTTTCCATTATATTTGCGTTGTTGATGCATCCTTTGTGCTGATAACACCCATCGCAATTGTATACGTAAGATTCGCCAACTTTGGTTTTCCGGGGCCGACCGCCCATTCTACGCCCGCATTCTCCACACGTCAGCATCCCGGAAAAAAGATAAGTCCTGTTTTGAGCGGCTTTTCTGACAGGTCGACGCCTCATTGCTTGGATTTGCCGGAATTGCCCTTCCGTCAGATATGGAGGCAAATTGATTCCAAACCAATCACCCAGATACCCGCGATTGTATAACATGTTGCTTGCTGACCTGTAGTTCAAATTTAGCTTTGGCGCAGCCTTGATAGCGCTATATACAGACCCTGTTTCCAAAAATGCAAGAAAAAACTTATCGACTTCCGGCTTTAGTTTCTCATCTATGACGGCAAATTTCCCCTCAATTTTGTATCCCTTCGGTAAATGACCCGTGCATACCTCGTTTCTCTCTTTTTTTGCATCTAACACCTTCTTAATTCGCTCACTGGTGCGGTCGGCCTCGTCCTGCGCGACGGCAAGCATGATGTTGATCTTAAGTCTGCCGGACGCGGTCGAGGTATCATAGTCCTCGTAGATCGTTTTCCATGAAACGTGATGCTCTTCCAAAATTTCCTGCACCTTGTAATACTCCCCAATATTGCGAAACCATCGGTCAAGCTTTGTGACGAGGATAATGTCAATCTCATCCCGCTTGACCGCTTCCAGAAGCTCCAGCATGGCAGGACGATGCTCGATCTTTTTTCTCGCAGAGTATCCGGCATCCGGAAATACTCCAACAATTTTCATCCCGTTTGCTTTGGCATATTTTTCAAGGTCATTTTGCTGATCGTAGATTGACAAACCAAACTTTTTCTGTTCTTCCGTGCTTACGCGCGGATATATTGCCGCCCGTAACAAAATATTACCCCTTCCTCTGATTCGACGCTCTTTTTGGGCTGCTGGTGGTACGCTGACAATACGGTAGCGGATTCTCTCCCCGCTGCAAAAGGCTCTGCCGTTTGTTGCAGAGGCGGCAGAGCCTTTAGTTACCTAATAGTCCAAGAATTACCGCAGTTTTGACAAAGGCAAACCTTTTCGTTTTTAACGACAGTTTTTTCGTTCCCCTTGCTCTTTTTCCAAACAAGATTAGACATGCCGAGAGTGCAAAACGCAGTTACGCCGCGGGCGACATTGTTCAAATGCCCGCCAATTCCGTTTCCGTGCTTTTTCGTGTAAGTCGTAGCCTGCTGGATTTCAATTGTTACATTTTCGCTCCCGCAATTTGGACACATCATGATAAACTTTCTCCCCTCTGTTATTGTATTTTCGACTGCGCAAAGTGCAATAATCGACATATAGCCCCGTTACTATAATTATTGGGAGGGACACAAAATGTTGTGCAATGACGTGAAAAGTGATACAATGATTAGAGAAAAACTGAAAGAAAAAATTCTCACTATGAGCGATGCGCAGCAAAACGCATTGCTGCTTGCCGCGCGTGAGATCAGGAGAAAATCGAAAGAACAAAGGAGAGAACTTTATGAAAATGCTCAACAAACAAGGTAAGCAGAACGCTTGTGACACTGGAGAAGACGGCAACGACAAAGTCGTGCTTTCTCTGCTTTTGGCGATCAATGACCGCCTGTCTCTCCTTCCGGTCATTCTCGGCCTGTTGGTAGGCAAATTGGCGAAGCTCATCTATGCGCTTTTCTTCTAATTTCTTGAGCTGTCCGGCTGCGGACTCTTCCTCGCTGATATAGCCGGTCTCAAACCCGTCCTTCCAATCGTTCATCGCTTGCTCATCAAAAATTGCGCATAGCGCAACAACTCGTTCAGCTCGGCGTTGGTCGCCGTGTCGATAAAATCAAACAGCTCTTGAACGGTAGGACTTACACCCTCGATCTTCGGATCGGGGGTTTCTTTTATGCTCTTATCTTCCGTTTTGCCCTGGAGCCATTCAACGGATACGTGGTATTGGTCAGCTATCTGGTACAGCTTTTTATTGTACGAAATGCTGCTTCCGTTCTCCCACATAGCAACGATTGCACCATCGTTGTACCCAATCTTCTTTGCAAATTTTGTTTTTGCGCCATGCACATATTTCCCATCTGGATCCTTTGGAATAAGGCTCAATATGCGCTCCAATACAATGTCCATAAATAAACCTCAGATTTGTCACATTTGCCAAAGTTAAAAAAATTTAGGAATCGCTATTGCAAAGTTAAATATTGTGATGTATCATATACCTAAGCCCACCGGAAAAGGGTACACGAAAACCAGCCCCCATAAAAGCGGCTTTTGCAATGTCTTTTGGCGATTTCATTGTAATACGCTTACGGGGCGGTGTCAAGTGTGATTTCTCATGTTTATGAGGTTTCGGCGGGCGTTGACTGCGGCAGAGATAAAAAACCGCCCCGAAGTCTCTGCAACAAACTTCGGGGCGGTTGGAAGCGAACTCGTTTGCTAAATGGAATACCCCTCTGCAACAGAGTACGCCATTTGGCGCGTAGTTTAACTCCCATGCTTACCATACCACATATTTCTGCCGCAGTCAGTGATTTCTCACACCGAAAGGAGGGCACATGACTTGGCATTGAAGGAACTTCGAGAACGTTCCAGCCTGACCCGTGCACAGGTGGCAAAGAAACTGAATGTGGACTTGTCCTGTGTGACGCATTGGGAGCTGGGCGACTGGCGACCGGCACGGAAGTACCACAAGAAGCTGGCGAGGATGTACGGCGTGGCGGTGGACGAACTGTTCGAATCCAGCGATGGGGAATAAAAAATGCCCCGCCCAATGTTGCAGCATTGAGCGGGGCGGGTGGGACAAATCTCACCACAAGATATTGTGTCCGTGCT
>CAKRMO010000159.1 GCA_934364765.1 uncultured Bacteroidaceae bacterium
AACTACGATGACATAATGCAGCGTTGCCGCAAGTTTGACGAAATGATTTACGACGACGCGCTCAAAGCCGGCGGCAAGGAGTATGCCGAAATTTGCAGCGGGGCTTACCGCCAAACCATTTCCGCCCACAAGCTTTTCACCGACAACGAGGGACGTCTGCTGTTCTTCTCAAAGGAAAACAACAGTAACGGAAGCGTGAACACCGTTGACCTTACATATCCCTCCGCGCCTTTGTTCCTTGCATATAACCCCGAACTCCAGAAGGGGATGATGACAAGCATCTTTGAATACGCCAAGAGCGGAAGATGGACCAAGCCGTTCCCGCAGCACGACATGGGCACATATCCGCAGGCCAACGGACAGACTTATCCAACTGACATGCCTATCGAGGAGGGCGGAAATATGCTTACGCTTGCTGCCGAGATAAGCCGAATAGAGGGGAACGTCGATTATGTGAAGCCTTATTGGGATTTGCTGAAAACGTGGGCTGATTATCTTGCTGAAAACGGACAGGACCCAGTTAACCAGCTTTGCACCGACGATTTCGCGGGACACTGGGCGCACAACGCCAATCTCTCGGCGAAAGCGATAATGGGTGTTGCCGCATACAGCATTATGTGCAAGATTGACGGTCGTGCGGAAGAGGCGGACAAATATATGTCGGTGGCAAAGAAAATGGCGGAGCAGTGGAAAAAGGACGCTGCGGACGGCGACCATTACCGCCTTGCGTTTGACCGCCCCGACACATGGAGCCAGAAGTATAACCTTGTTTGGGACAAGCTTTGGGGGCTTAATATGTTCAGCGATGTAATGGAGAAGGAAGTGAAATACTATCTTACAAAGCAGAACGTATATGGTTTGCCGCTCGACTGCCGCAAGGGCTACACAAAGAGCGACTGGATTATGTGGTCGGCCTGCATGGCAAATGACGATGAAACGTTCGGGAAGTTCGTAACGCCGATATACAAGTTCTACAGCGAGACGACAACACGTGTGCCGATGAGCGACTGGTTCGAGACGGAAAAACCGGTGTGGGTGAGTTTCCGTGCCCGTTCGGTTATCGGCGGTTTCTGGTTCAAGGTGCTTTTCGACAAGAACAACAACAAGTGATGCCGTAAACGCAAACTTATTGAATATGCAAGGCGTGCTGCCGGTTCACGGCGGCACGCCTTTTTTATATCACATTTGCCAGTGGGTGGCGGCATGACGATTTTGCACAGCACTCCCGCGCCGTTTGGGGTAATTGTGGTGAGTGGCCGGTTGGTTTGGCGTGCGGCTTAGGCGGTGGCGTACAAGGTGCAAAGTATATGCATTACAAAATATAAACAGCGATTAATCAGAAAATAGCGCTGCCGTAGGGGCGTGTGCCATAATCACTGCAAAATACGCAAAACAAAAAACAACTGCCATTTTCAAAATTCCCCGAAAACTACGTCGGATGTAGGAAAAACTATGTCCTATGCAGGAAAAATTATGTCTGATATAATTTAAACTACATCAGACATAATTTTTGCCATTGCAAACTGCTGGTAAACAGAAACTTGCAAGGGGAAAATAAAATGTACGCAACTTTTTGTAAACCAGGCGTTTGACAGAAAAAGCCTTTACCTGCTGTTCCGCCTTGAATTTTTCGCCTTAACCTCGTCAAGGTTTACAAGTTTGTTTACTATTGCGTAAATTGTAAGTCCCGAAATGGAGTGTATGTTGAGCTTGCGCGATATGTTCTTGCGGTGGGTTAGTACGGTGTTTAGCGAAATAAACAGGTTTTCTGCAATTTCCTTGTTTGTCATACCCTTTACGGCACACGCCAGAACTTCCTTTTCCCTTGCGCTTAGTTCTTCCTTTTCTTTTTCCTTGTCGGCAATTTTCTCGCTGTGGTGCATACCTGCATTTTTCAATTCAAGTTTTGTTATTGCAGGAATAAACAGCTTGTTTTCCACGGCACAGTGGGTGGCGAGATCGTCCTCGCAGGTGTATATGTTGAACACCACATCGTTCAGGAAGTTGATGTTTGCCGCAGGCACGCCATATTTGACGAGCAGGTTTTTGAGTTCCTTGAGTTTTGACTCAATGGCATCATGCCCCCTCAGGTACATTTCAATCTCCTTTGATGCGGGTCCGCCCTCGTCCGCAGCCGAAACGCCGTTAAGCCTGTTGTTTACGTACGGGAATATGCGGTTGTTCTCAAACTGCATATGCTTGCGCACCTCGGCTGTGTAGGCATCATAGAATTGCAGAATGAGGAACGCCACTTCATTTTTCTCGGAACAGTCCACCGCCTCTATAAGTTTGCGGCGTATCTTGGGGAACTGGAAGTTGAGGAAGTAGTCGTGCGCGTTGCGCAGATAGTCCATAAGTGCCGGCACTTTTATTTTGTCAATAAACAATGCCGCGCACTCCTCACCGTGTTTTATGAAATTGGCTACGGCAATGAACGTTCCCGTGTCCACGCCGTTTGCCTCGCAAACCTCCCTTACAGTGTGTTCGCCAACACCAAGGGGGATGCAGAAACGGCTCAGTGCCTGCAAGACTTTGGGTTCATAGCGTATCACGTCCCACATCAGGGCATTCTCGTTAAAGTATATGCTCGACATAAATCCAAATACCGTTGATTAAAACGTGTGCAAAATAAACGTTTTTTTTTGTATCACAAGCTCACCACATGGGGGTATTTTATTGTCAGCCTGTGGGTATTTGTCTGCTAGGGCTGATTGCAACGGTTCATTCGGTGTTCCCCCGTGTGCAAGCCTTTTTACCTACAGGTGGGTATTGTTGGCGTTTTGGGGCGGTTATACTTTTGCACCCGAAAATTAAAACAAAGCAGAATAATGGCGATAAACTTGAAAACAACGGCAGGAATTGCGTTTGGCGCAATGCTCCTATGGGGTACGCCCACTGGTGCATGGGCGCAGGACTACTCCGCAGCAGACAGTGTGCAAAACCATGTGAAGGGCAACCGCTTGAGCATAGGCGGGTATGGAGAGGCAGCCTATACAAGGAATTTTTACAGCGACAACGTTTTTCGTTACAACAATCCTTCAAAATATAAGAACGACCCTTCGCACGGACGTTTTGACATTCCCCACGCCGTGATATATCTTGGATATGATTTCGGCAAAGGATGGAGCATGGGGTCGGAAATAGAGTTTGAGCATACCGGCACTGGCACGTCGCAGGAAAAGGAATTCACCGAAGGTGGTGAGTGGGAGCAGGAAGTGGAAAAAGGCGGCGAAGTGGAACTTGAGCAGTTCTGGCTTCAGAAAACATTTTTCCCGGAACTGAACGTAAGGGCAGGGCATATAGTTGTGCCTGTGGGACTGACCAACGCCCATCACGAGCCACTTAATTATTTTACGGTTTACCGCCCCGAAGGCGAAGCCACAATATTGCCTTGCACGTGGCACGACACGGGTGTCAGCATTTGGGGGCGTTCCGGCGACTTCAGATATGAGGTGCAAATGGTGGCTGGGCTTGACGCTTTTTTGTTTAACCGCGAAAACTGGATACAGAAAGGCGCAGGTTCTCCCTATGAGTTCAAGGTTGCCAACAAATACGGTTTCGCCGCAAGGATAGACAACTATACTGTTCCCGGGTTGCGTTTGGGATTGAGCGGTTATCTCGGCAGGGCGATGCACAACTCTTTCCCGCACGAACTCGAAGGGAAGGATGAAAACAATAACACGAAAACTTATGACAAGATAAAAGGGAATGTGGCGGTAGGCTCGTTCGACTTTACTTTCAACAAATACAATGTCGTGGCACGCGGAAATGTTGACTACGGCTATGTGGGAAATGCTGCCGTAATCAGCGATATAAAGCGCAACAATGCCGCAAACAGTGCGCCTTACCAGAAAACTCCCGTGGGAAAGAACGCCATTTCCATTGGTGTGGAAGCCGGCTATGACGTGTTTTCGCAAATAGAGTGCCTACGCAGCAAGGAACAGAAGCTGTATGTGTTCGGGCATTACGAATACTATAACTCGTATATGCCTTCCAAGCAGCAGCCTCCCTATGAA
>CAKRMO010000160.1 GCA_934364765.1 uncultured Bacteroidaceae bacterium
AGAAACGGAACAATGAACAAGAGAAAATATATAAAACCCGAAATGGAGGTGATTGCGATGCCTTTGCAAACCACCCTGATATGCAGCAGCTGGACTATGGACGGCAAGAAGGACGGAACAGACGGCGGCGAAATAATAGAAGGCAACCCGGACGGCGGACTCGACTCGCGCAAGAACGACTCCGGCTGGGACTTTGAATGGTAACGAAAGGCTTCCCTTGAAGGGAGAGACATAACGACGGAAAACACCACACACACCTTGAAAGAGGTGTGTGTGGTATTTCCGTATAAAGCCCCCAAGCGTGGGGGCGCAAAACCAAAATGATGAAACAATGCGCGTTGTGCGCACCAAAGCAACAGTAAATGCGCGAATTTGCGGGCGTTGATACGCAAGCGATAATGGCAATGCACGAATGTGCGGACTTGCTTACACAAGCGGAAATGGTAAAGCGCGAATTGTAGGGGCGTATGGCATACGCCCCTACGGCGGCGCAATCCGCAACAACGCGGCTGCGACAACGGGTATGCGCGGATAGTTGCCGAAAAGGGTGCAATAACGCCCAAATTGCGCAAGGTGCTGGTTCACAGAATAATAGCCACGCAGGGGATATTCTCTGTAACGATTTGTGTTTCTGGGACTTGAAAGCGGCGAAAAAAGGTCTGATGTAGTTTGAATTATGTCTGATATAATTTTTTCTATGTCCGATGTAGTTTTTCCCATGTCCGATGCAGTTTTCGGGGCATAAAGGCAACCGACTTCGGTAATGCGTGAATGTGCGGATTTGTGTACACAAGCGAAAATGGAAATGCGCGGATTGTAGGGGCGTATGCCATACGCCTCTACGGCGGCGGAGTTCACAACAGCGCAACTGCGACAATGCGGCTGCGTGGTGTGAAAGTGCGGGAATGCCGCCTAATGTGCTGTATGCCCGCACAGATGACGGAGGTTGGATATTGACGATAACAAATACTCAAAACATCAATGTGATATGAAGAATAGATTATCTTTTTTGTGCCTTTGCGGCGCGCTGGCTTTCCCTCTCGGAGTGTCGGCGCAACTCACGCTTGACACGACACATAAGCTGGAGAACGCGGACAACGAGCCCGCGCCGGTGCATCCCGTGCCGAGCGAAAGGCAGTTGCTATGGAATGAAACCGAGTTCTACGGCTTCTTTCACTATGGTATGAACACCTACACCGGCGAGGAGTGGGGCAACGGCGATGAGAGCGAGAGCACTTTCGCCCCCACCCAGGTGCCCAACCCCGAGCAGTGGCTCACCGCCTGCAAGAAGGCGGGCATGAAGGGCGGCATAGCGGTTGTGAAGCATCACGACGGCTTCTGCCTCTGGCCCACAAGCACCACCAACCACAACGTTACCAGAAGCTCGAATTACGGCAAGCAGACCAACATTCCCGAGACTTTCGCAGCCGCAGCCAAGAAGCTCGGCATGAAATACGGCTTCTACGTTTCGCCGTGGGACAGGAACAGCGGCAAATACGGCACGCAGTCCTACATTGACGATGTGTTCATCCCGCAGTGCGAGGAGCTTGCAAAATATGGCGACGACCAGTTTGAGATGTGGTTTGACGGCGCAAACGGCGGCAGCGGATATTACGGCGGCAAAAACACCACGGTCAGCATCGACCGCTACGTTTATTACGACGTGCCCAACCTGCGCTACAAGGTTCACAGCCTTGCCAAGAACTGCGTGATGTGGGGCGTTGGCGGCGAGGCCCGCTGGATTGGCAACGAGGACGGCTATGCCGGCGAGACCAACTGGGGCACACACCCTTGGGAGGAGAACACCCAGACCTGCGGCACAGGCGTTGAGGACTACTGGCTTTGGAACGCCGGCGAGAGCGACGCCAAGGCCACAAGCAAAGGCTGGTTCTGGCACAGCGGCGAGACCGTAAGCTCCGCCGAGACACTTTTCAAGATGTATCTCGAAACCGTGGGCAGGAACTCCACGCTCATCCTCAACTTCCCGCCCAACCAGGCGGGCGTGCTTCCGCAGCAGGACGTGAACGTGCTTACGAGCCTCGGCGAGATGATGAACACGCGCCTCGGCACGGACCTCGCAAAGTCGGCAACCGTTACCGCCACGGCAACGCGCAAGGCGGGGCAGAACCGCAACTATGAGGCGAAAAACCTCATAGACGGCGACAAGGACACATACTGGGCCACGGACGACAACACAACCACCGCCTCGATAACCTTCGACCTCGGCAGCACCAAGACGCTCCACTACGTGGCTCTTCAGGAATACATAAATAAAGGCCAGCGCGTGAAGGGCTTCAACATCCAATACAGCACCGACAACAGCTCGTGGAAAACCGCCGCAGAAAAGAAAATTTGGAGCGGTGTTACCCAGACAACGATAGGCTACAAGCGAATCATCCCCCTCAACGGCAGCACTTCGAGCAGCTATTCAAGCGGCATAAGCGCGCGCTACGTTAAGATAAACATAACCTCGAGCAAGGCTTGCCCGTTGCTCCACACCGTATCAATCTACTAAAAAGGAGGAACAGGAAATGAAGAACAGAATACTTACCCTTGCCCTTTCCGCACTCGCCCTCACGGCCGTGGCGCAGACATCAGTAACTTTCGACACAGAGGACTACAAAAAAGTGGGGGTGTACGACACGTGGGAACTTTCGCCTTTCCGCACGGGAAAACTGAAAGGCAACGCCCAGATTATAGACAACCCTTTTAACAACACAACCACCGGAATATCCAACAAGACCAACAAAATTCTCGGCGTGCAGCGTTCGCGCTTCGGCAGCAACACTTTCGGCGTGAGGGTTGTGCTCAACTCGCCGCTCGCCACCACGGAGACAACGGTGTATGTACACGCCCTGATCTACAAGCCCAACACTACGGACGTTATGCTCGTAGGCCTGGGAAAACGCGAGTCGTTCACCGAAGAACCCGACAGCATAGAGCAGTTCTGGGTGAAGTCAAACTATTCGGCAAAGGCAAACCAGTGGTGCGACATGGTGTTCCCGATAAAGACCGTTACGGGCGTGAAAGTTTACAGCTTTGTGATTGTGCCCGACTTGCAGTCCCCCCACACCTACACCGAGGACTTTGCGTGCTACATAGACCAGATAGAGGTCAACTCCAGCTCCTCGCAACGCAGAGGTCCGTTCACCTCGAGCGGCGGCACGGTTGACCCCGACCCAGAACCCTCGGACGAGGTTTACGCAGTGAACTTCGACAAGACGCAGGAGGATGCCCGCCGAACCGACAACGGCAACGGAATACGCTACATTAAAGGCGTGAGCCTTAAAGGCACTGACGGGACTTCCTACTCCTACACCCCCGCAGAGAGCGACGCAGTGTACAAATTGGTTTACAAGGACGCAACGGAGAGCGTGGTGTGGAACGTGAAAGCCGGCGGCACCTACACTCCCGCCGTGAGCTACCAGGGCGACTGGATGCAGGGCTTCGCCTACATTGACTACGACAACGACGGCAGGTTCACCCCAAAAATCTCAAGCAACAAGAACCAAAGCGGCAGCGAGGCTGTTTCCTACACCGGCTACAACTCCAGCAGCGAGAACCCCCTCTACGCCCCCGATGGCTCGTATCTGTACAACAACAGCCGCAACACCACAACGATGCCCTCGTTCACCATTCCCTCCTCCACCAAACCCGGCATATACAGAATGCGCTTCAAGGTGGACTGGAACTGCATTGACGCAGGCGGCGGCGACGGCAGCAACAGCACCAACATGCAGAGCATCGTAAGCAACGGCGGCGGCATAGTGGATGTGCTTCTCAACGTCCACGCCGACAATGTAACCGTAAACCAGCAAAGCCGCAACGGCGAAATAAAGGCAAGCGACAAAACCGACTTGCTGAACTATTCCACGCCCTTCGGCAAGAGTTTCGGCATTGTCATATCCCCCGCCCCGGGCTTCGAGAACGGCGACATTGTTGTGCGCCACGGCTACAACCTCAGCGGCGAGCAGTATGTGAACAACAACCGCC
>CAKRMO010000161.1 GCA_934364765.1 uncultured Bacteroidaceae bacterium
AACGACAATGGGGTGAGATAAGCCAAATGTGCCTTGCGCCGTGTGCGTTTTCGCGGATTTTGCTAAATTTGTGCGTGCAAAACAATGACGACATGAAGACGGAATTACAGAAATGCCTTGACGGCGAATGTTTCGACGGCACCGACCGCGAGATACAGGAGATGACAATACGCACAAAGCGGCTGCTTGTTGAGTTCAATTCCGCCGACTATGCCGATGCGGAGAAGAAGAGGCGCATTCTTGGCGAGATTTTCGGCTCGGCGGGCAAAAACCTGTGCGTTGACATAGACTTTCATTGCGAGTATGGCAGAAACATCCACGTGGGCGACAATGTTATAATAAACATGAACTGCACCTTTGTTGACAACAACCGCATTGACATAGGGAACAACGTGCTCATAGCCTCGAACGTGCAGCTCTACACCGCCACCCATCCCACGAGATACGCCGAGCGCATAGTGCTGGACTGGGACGAGAACTCCGGCACTTCATACTGCCGCACCTACGCCCTGCCCATAAAAATTGAGGACAACGTGTGGCTTGGCGGGGGGGTGATAGTGCTTCCCGGCGTTACTGTCGGCAGGGGGAGCGTGATAGGCGCGGGAAGTGTTGTGGTGCGTTCCGTGCCGCCAAACTGCGTTGCGGTGGGAAATCCGTGCAGGGTAATCAAGCATTTGGAGCAGGAATGAGAGGCGCGGTCTGATTGCGCCGTGCCGCCATCCTTTCCGGCATATATATAAAAGCACCGCCGTACAAGCGCATACGGCGGTGCTTCTTTTGTCTGGGGCTTGTCAGAAATCCACCTTAACGCCCGCCATAATTGTTGCGCGGGGCATTGTGAAACCCTGCATGGTCTGGTATTTTTGCGCGAGCAGGTTTTCGCCGCGTGCGTATGCCGTTATGCCTTTTACCACCTTGTAGCTCGCCGTGAGGTTCCAAAGCGTAAAGTATTCCCTGTCGGCGTTTTTTCCTGCGGCAAGATACAGCCCGGCAACGTATTGCAAGCCTGTGCTTGCGGCAAATTTGCCGTTAGTGTAGTCTGCGCCGGCGTAAAGTTTGTGTTCGGGTGCGCCCGTTGTGGGGTTGCTCATGTGCAGACAGCTGTAGTTCGCGTTGAGTGCGAGATGCTTTCCGGCTTTGTATTTTGCCTCTAATTCCGCGCCGCAGTTTTCCGTTTTCCCGGTGTTCACGTTTCTCGGGCGACCGTCAACCATTGTCGTGGCTATCATGTTGTCGGCTTTGAGATAGAACAAGTTCAAGCCTATGTGCAGGCTGTTGTCGAACAGGTTGTCGCTGAAAGCAAGCTCATAGTTCATCATCCGCTCGGGTTTCAGGTCTTTGTTTGCCGGGCGGAACATATAGAGCTCGCGTATTGTGGGGTTGCGGAATCCTTTGCCCACCGTTGCGCGTATTTGCGCGTCGTTGTTTATGTGGAAAGTAACTCCGCCTTGCGGCACAAGCTCCGTTCCCGCCGTGGAGTGGTTGTCAACGCGCAGCCCTGCGTTCAGGGTTACAACGCGCAGCAAGTCCTGCCTCACGTCTATGTAGCCGGCAATCTCGTCCTGCTTTTTGTTTGCAAGGCTTTTGCGTTCGCCCGTTTCAATCACCCTGTTCCACGCCTTGCCTCCGAAGTGCTGGTAGTCCATACCGAGCGTTATGCGGTTGCCCTCAAAGAGCGACGCGCTTTCGTATGCCGTTATTCCGCTCATGAGGTCATCGTGCAGATACAGCTGCGTTTGCGGCGTGCCCCCCGGGTGATAACCGTCGTTTATGTTGTGGTGTCCCCAGTCGTAGAAAGCTCTTACAGCCCCCGACAACTTGCCGTAATTGTTCGTTATCTGCACCGAGGCAAGCCCGCGTGTTATCTTCGAATCGTTGTCTATATAGGGATTTTTCTCCTCCCCCGGGTTTGACGCGTTGAAGTGGGTGAGGCTCACATCGGCTTCGGCTTTCCAGAATTGCGAAATGCCGTATCCTAACTTCACAAAGCCGGAATATTGCTCAAAATTGCTGTTGGGGCGGTGTCCGTCAGTTCGTCCGTAGTTCGCCCCCGCTGTGCTTGAAAACTTCCCTGCCTTTGTCTGGTTTGAAGCCTGCACCTGCACTGTGCCATACGAGCCGCCCTCTGCTTGAAAGGTCGTGTTTGAGCCATCATCGTTTTTCTGGCGCGTAACAATGTTCATCACTCCTCCCATGGCGTTTGAACCGTAGAGCACGGAGGACGGCCCGCGCACCACCTCCACTTTCTCCGCCATCATGGTCTGGTAAGCGTCGGCTATGGGGTGTCCCATAAGTCCGGCATACTGCGGTTGTCCGTCTATAAGCACGAGCATATCCGCGCCGCCGCCAATTCCGCGCAACTTGATGCCCCCCGCCGCGCCTGTTGACACTCCGTAGCCCATTATTCCGCGTGAGGTTATGAAAAGCCCCGGCACCTGTTCGCTTACAGTGGGCAGCACCGACGAGCGGAAGTTCTTCGTCAGTTCCTTGCGGCTTACAAGGCTTACGGTCATGGGCAGGTGGCGTGCGTCTGTGGCGTTGCGCGTGCCTGTTACAACCGCCGGGTGGAGCGTCTGCGCCTCAAGCGTGTCGTTCACCGTTTCGGCATTTGCCGCAACGCCCGCCAGCAGTCCCAAGGCGAGGAAAACGTGTTTCAAACTCATTTCCTGTCGATGCTTACGAGTTCGTATTTCCTGCTGCCAAGCCCTATCTCCTCGGCGCGTTCAATTGTGCGTATTCCGTGGCGGCTCGTTATGCGCTCTTTCAGGGCTGTGTTGTCGTTGCCGTCGGAGGGTGTCATGTTGAAGATAATGTCCACGCAAGCCTGGTCCAACGCCACGGGGTCGGTCGAGGCGAGAATGCCGTAGTCCTTCAGCTCCGAGGCCGCCGGGTGGGACACGCAGTCGCAGTCAACCGACATATTGTTCATCACGCTTATGTATATTATGTTTTTCCCGAAATGGTTTGCCACGCCCTGCGCCGCCGCAGCCATGGATTCGAGGAAGCCTTCCTGGTTTCCCACGTTGCTCCACAGCTTTTCGGGCGTCTCCACAACGCCCGCGCTGTGTATGTATGCCTTGCCGTTTGCCGACGCCACGCCTATGCTCTGGTTTTTAAGCACACCGCCGAGCCCGCCCATGGGATGCCCCTTGAAGTGGGCGAGGTTTATCATGAAGTCGTAGTTGTTGAGGTGCGAGCCAACTATGTCGTATTTTATGTGCCTGGTGTCCTTTACGGGAATTTTCATCTCGCCCTCCGAGTCCATAATGTCAACTTTGGCGATTTTCGTGAAGCCGTGCTCTTCCGCCACTTTCAGGTGTTCTTCGGTTGTGCTGCGCTTGCCGCCGTATGCCGTGTTGCATTCCACGATAGTGCCTTTCACCTTTTTCACGAGCGGGCCTATCAGCGACGGTTGCAGGTAGTTCGGGTTTCCCGCCTCCCCTGTGCTCACTTTTACGGCAACCCTGCCTTTTGCCTTCACGCCCAATGCCTTGTAAACAGCCATAAGTCCCTGCGGGCTGATGTCCCTCGTTACGTAAACCTTGGGCTGCGCATAGCCCGACACGCCCATAATGGCGATTAATGACAGCATTATAAGTTGTTTCATATTTGTTGGTTTTTAGTTTGTCTGCTTATATGCTGCAAATGTAACGAATTTGTTTTTACGGCGGTATGGCGGTCTGTGATGCAGGTATCTTTATCCGTTATATTGGTATGGGGAAGGGTGGCGGCTGTTTGCCTTTGCGTTTCAGGCGGTGGCATATGGGGCGAATGCCATTCGCCCCTGCAAATGGCGCAAAACCAATACCGAAAATATTACATCGGATGTAGGAAAAACTATGTCCTATGTAGAAAAAATTACATCAGACATAATTCAAACTACATCAGACATAATTTTTCGCCTTATCTATATCTGAAAGACAGAAACTTACAAAGGTGTGAAAA
>CAKRMO010000162.1 GCA_934364765.1 uncultured Bacteroidaceae bacterium
GACCGCTACCAGGGCGGCGGGCTTGCCGAGGCGCGTGAAATGGCGAGAATAGCCAAGGTGTCATACGAAAACGGCGACATAGGCTATGTGGAGTATATGCAGAGCCTCATGGAGTCGTCATCCACGCGCCTGAAATACGCCGAAACCGTGAGAGACTACAACATTGCCGTGTTGCGGCTGCGTAATATGCTGAAATAAAAGCCCGCGCCGTATCCGCAGTTCCGCCGAAACCGTTAAATTTGCACCCGGTTATGATTTAGGAATATGGACGAGGGCAAATTTGTGGAACTTTTGGAGCGGCACGGCATAAAGCCCACCGCAAACCGCATTATGATAGTCAGGGCCCTGGCAGGGGAGGAGAGTCCCAAGACCATGAAGGAGCTCGAAGACACCCTTGTGCTTATAGACAAGTCGAACATATTCCGCGCCCTCACCATTTTCAGGGAACGCCGCCTTGTACACACCATAGAGGACGGCAACGGCGGCACGCGCTACGAGCTGTGCATGAGCCACAACAAAAGCGAAGACGACGACGGACACGTGCACTTCTTCTGCGAGCGGTGCGGCCGCACATTCTGCCTCAGCTCCACGCCCCTGCCGCCCGTGCTCCTGCCCCCGGGCTACGTGCGCCATAGCGCAAACTTCCTCGTAAAGGGACTTTGCCCCCAATGCGCGAAAAAGGCGGGCGGAGAATAAGAGGCGGCGCGAAAAAAAGCAAGAGATTTTTCAGCGGTGCGCATTTGCGTGCCGCTTACATTTTATCCCCTCAAAATGCGTTTTGCTGCAAAAACGGCAAGTGTCTGAAAACCAGCGGCAAAAGCCGTTTTGGTATGATTTTGTAAGGAATTGGCTTTCAGCGCGTTGCAAGTGGGCAAAAAAAGGTCTGATGTAGTCTGGATTATATCAGACATAATTTTTCCTGTGTCCTATGTAGTTTTTCCTGCATCCGATGTAGTTTTCGGGGTGTTTGGGAAAAAGTGGGAATTTCGGTTTTTTTGTTCCATAACCGGCTACTTTTTCACCACGGCACGCACGATGAACCACACGTGCATTGCCGTTGCGCGGATTATGCCATAGCGGCGCGCCATAACCGCAAACCTTTCAATTAACGACTTGCGGTGGTTTTTCACCGTCATGCCGCCGTCAAGATAATCCGCCACTACAATCCCCGAATTTACGAGCTTCAGTTTCGCCCTCTCGGCTTTGCGCATAACCCTTATGCACCAGTCGTAATCGGCTGAGAAGCGGTAGCGCAGGTTATAGTTCACCTTCTTCGCCACCGAAAGCCTTGCGAAGAAAGCCTGATGACACACCAGCATGCCGTTAAGGAAGCTGCGCGATGTGAGGCGTTTGGGCGGCGAAAGTCTGCGGTGGCGTATGAAGCCGCCGTCAGAGCCAACAATGTCGGTGTCGCCGTAAACCACGCCCGTGTCGCCGTCCACACAGGCGGCAATGCGCGAAAGCACGTCCGGGGAGTGAAACCTGTCGCCGGCATTGAGGAAAATTATAAAGTCGCCCGTTGCCATGGCGAGAGCCTTGTTCATAGCGTCGTATATGCCCTTGTCAGGCTCGCTCACGGCGTTCACCTCGTGCCTCGCCTCGCGTGCGTTGCGCTCCTGGTAGTGCATGAACTCGGCAACAGTGCCGTCGTGGGAGTTGCCGTCTATCACAAGATGCTCCACATAAGGGTAGTCCTGCTCCTCAACGCTGTCGAGCGTGCGCTTTATAACGTCGGCGGCGTTGTATGTAACCGTTGCGACGGTGAACTTTATGTTACTCATTTTTCCCTCCCGCCAAACTGTTGTAAAGGTCGGAATACTTTCGCGCCACTGCGGTTTCGGAGAATGCTGAAGCAACCTTCCCCCTCGCCCTTTCGGCAAGCGTCGCGGCGTTTTCGGGCGCAAGGCTCCACAGGATGCCCTCGGCAAAGTCTGCGGCGTTTTTGTATTCCGCCACATAGCCGTTTACCTTGTGGTCTATCATCTGCGGTATCCCGCCCACGTTGAAGGCCACGCACGGCACGCCGCACGCCATCGACTCCATTATTGTGTTGGGAAGGTTGTCCTGCATGGTGGGAATCATGAACACGTTGCAGGAGTTGTATATGTCTGTCATCTTTTTTTCGTTTGAAACATAGCCCAGGGAGTACACCCTTACCGGCAGCAGGCTCTTGAGCGCGTCGCTTTCCTTGCCCACCGCCACCACGGCAATGCCGGAGGCTATGTCGGGATGCTCGTCGGCGATAATCTGCACAGCCTTGCAAAGGTAGTCAATCCCCTTGATTTTGTTGGTTACGCGGTAGGCGGCAAACAGCAGCAGCTTCTTTCCCAGCGGCAAAGCCAGCGACTCCCTCGCCTTGCCCATGTTTTTGGGGCTGTACTGCCTTGTGTTAATGGGGTTGGGGATGCTGAGCACGCGCTTTCCGTCGAGCAGCGCGCTTGAACGTGCGCACTGCGCCAGCCAGTCGCTGCACGCCACAAAGGTTATGTTGGCATTTTGGTAGAGCCTGCGCTTGCGCATGAACACCTTGCGCGAAAGGTCTCTTTGCGAGCCTCCGCCATAAAGCATCGGGCATTTGCCGCAGCAGTCCTTGTAGCGGTCGCATTCGCCGGCGTAGTGGCAAATTCCCGTGAACGGCCACATGTCGTGCAGGGTCCACACCACGGGCTTTCCGCTTTTGAGGATTTTTTCTATGCCCTTGAGTGAAAGAAAACCTTGGTTTATCCAGTGAAGATGTATTATGTCAGCCTCCTCAAAGTCCTTCATCTTGGTGATGTCAATGCCGAAGTTGGCGGCGTCCACCTCAAACAGGCGGTGTTTTCGGAAGCCGTTGGCCTTCCATATAGTGAACCGCTCGCGCAGGAAGTTGTACTTCATCCTGCCTTCGTCGTGAGGCTCCGCCACCGTGATTGACTCCGACTCTTTTTTGCTCACGAGCATCGTGGCCTTAACGCCGTTGTTCCCCAATGCCTCCCTGAGCCGCGCCGCCGCAATGGCCGCGCCGCCGGTATGCTCCGAAGTGTTTACAATAAGTACTCTCATTCAGAAAATTTTTTCCGCACCCAAGATGTTAGTAATGGAACGTGCTTCCGCCTACAAACTCCCTGAGCAGCGATGTGGGCGGAAGCCCCTCTATGGGAATGGGCTTGATATACGACAGGAACTTTGCAAGGCGGTGGGCTTCGGAATGCTCCTCCTCGCACTCGCCGACCTGCCGCAAAAGGGGCAGAGCCTGCGGTTTCAGGGCGGCAAGCTCGAAAAGCAGTGCGGAGTTGAACATCACATCGGCGTTTTCCTGATAGGGGAATATCCATTTCTCCTCGCCCGCCCTCACGCTCGGCCAGCGGCGTATGGTGTCCTGCGCCGAATAGCCGCGGTATTTGTAGTCGCGCACTATGCGGCGCAGCAGGCGGTTGTCGGTTGTGGGAATATAGTTGTGGTCGTCAAGGAGAATTGAGGTGAGCGCGGAGACGTATATGCGGAACTTGTTTTTCTCGGCAATCTGCTTGGTGAGTTCGGGGTTGAGCGCGTGTATTCCCTCGATTACGAGAATCATGTTGCTGTCTGTTTTAAGTTTCACGCCGCTCTTCTCGCTCTTTCCCGTGTGGAAGTTGTATCGCGGCAGCTCCACCTCGTTTCCTGCTATGAGGTTCTCGAGGTCGTGCGAAAGCAGCGGAATGTTGAGCGCATACACGCTTTCAAAGTCGTATTCGCCGTCAGGGCCTTTGGGAGTCTTTTCGCGGTCGACGAAATAGTCGTCCATCGAAATCGGGTAAGGTTTCAGCCCGCATGCGGCAAGCTGCACCGAAAGGCGTTTGCTGAACGTTGTCTTCCCGCTTGACGAAGGGCCGGAAATGAGGACTACCTTTATGTCCTTGCGCGATGCAATCTGTTCGGCAA
>CAKRMO010000163.1 GCA_934364765.1 uncultured Bacteroidaceae bacterium
GCGGCGGCTTTTATGTTTTACCAGCCCGCAGATGCGGGCAAAGGCTTAAAACACAAAAGAAGCAAAGGCTTGAGTCCCCAAACCCCCACTTCTCTCAGTTGTTATTGCGGATGAAGTCCGGAACGCTTATTTCTTTCCGTGAACTTCGTCGGAAACCGTCAGCTTCTTGCGTCCCTTTGCACGGCGCGAAGCCAGCACACGCCTGCCGTTGGCTGTCTGCATACGGCTGCGGAAGCCATGCTTATTCTTTCTCTTGCGATTGTGAGGTTGAAATGTACGTTTCATTGTCTTATATATTTTATTTTAATTCAGAGTTTACGCGCCCCTCATGGAAAGACGCACTTTCGGGCTGCAAATTTAGGGATTTTTTTCTATACGCCCAAAGCACACGCAACAATATTGCCGTTCATTTGCAATTTTTTACGCCCCGAACTGCATAATATGCAAGAAAATCATAACTTTGCACCGTTTTTCGCAACCCGCCCCGCTTTTCCGGGGCATTAGGCAACAGAACACTATAAATTGAACAAATAGATTATGATCAAATCACAAGACATCAAAAAGGGCACCTGCATCCGCATGGACGGCAAGCTCTATTTTTGCATTGACTTCCTGCACGTGAAGCCGGGAAAGGGCAACACAATCATGCGCACAACATTGAAGGACGTTGTTTCGGGGCGTGTGCTCGAAAAGCGTTTCAACATCGGCGAAGCCCTTGAGGACGTGAGGGTGGAGCGCCGCCCCTACCAGTTCTCCTACGCCGACGGCGACCAGTACCACTTCCTCAACCAGGAGACATGGGACGACGTTGTGATCGAGCGCGGACTCATCACCGGCGTTGACTACATGAAGGAGGGCGATGTTGTTGATGTTGTAAGCGACGCTTCCACTGAAACAATCCTCTACGCCGAAATGCCCGTGAAGACCGTTCTGAAAATCACCTACACCGAGCCCGGACTCAAGGGCGACACAGCCACAAACGCAACCAAGCCCGCAACCGTGGAGACAGGCGCAACGGTGCGCGTGCCGCTCTTCATCAACGAGGGCGAGACGATCGAGGTTGACACTCGCGACGGCTCATACGTGAACCGCGTGAAATAACCGCAGACCACAAAATTTCTTTTCATAAGCTTTCCCCGTCCTCTCCCTGGAGAGGCGGGGATTTTCCGTTTTGCCGCAACATATCCGCACAAAATGCGTAACACGCTGGCAGCCAAACATTTGCCCTCACCTTTAAGTTCCCATGTATCTTTCTGTGTTTCAGATGTTTGCAAAAGCGAAAAAAAGGTCTGATGTAGTTTAAATTATATCAGACATAATTTTTTCTACATCCTATGTAGTTTTCTCTACATCAAATGTAATTTTCGGGGTGTTTGGAAAAGAATGCACAATTATGGTTTTGCGGAAATTGTACGGGCGCATGGCATACACCCGGCACGCCACCGCTTGAAGCGTATTGCACGAGTGCCGCCGAGCAAGCCACGGAAAAAAACCGCCATACTTTATAATATATGAATTGCGCCACTGTCTGCCGTATTTCCTGCGGATTGTGTATATTTGCATAACATATTAACGTTTTTCACCTATCAGCATATCACGGAAATAAAGATGAACCTCCAATTTTTCAAACGCGCCGGCATCGTGGCCTCAACAGCCGCAGCCATTGCCGCATACGGCCAGATAACCCCCGAAAGCCTGAGGGTTGAGCAACTGAGCGAGAACATACTCATAAACACCCCGAAGTCGGCAGACGAAAACCCGCGCTTCTCGTGGATAAACAAAGCCGCCGCCGGCGTTGCGGGCGAGGAGCAGAAGGCATACCGCATCTGCGTGGCCACATCGCCGCAGGCCCTGGCTGCGGGCAAGGCCGACGTATGGGACAGCAAGAAGGTGAAATCTTCGGACTCGTATCTTGTTGACTATCGCGGCGGAAAGCTCAACGAAGGCACCGACTATTACTTGCGCTTAATGGTGTGGAACGCGAAAGGCAAGGCCTCGGAATGGAGCGGGACGCAAAAGTTCACAACAGGCATCGACTCGTGGAAGGCACGCTGGATTGGTGCGCCGTGGCAGGGCGAGGAGGCGCAGTTCAACCTCAGGACCGGACAGTGCATTGCGGAGTTTCCGGCTGTGCCATACCTGCGCAAGAGCTTCGACGTGAAGCCGGGAATACGCTCCGCCAAGGCATTTGTTACAGGCCTCGGCTATTTCGAGTTCTTCCTCAACGGCAGGAAAGTGGGCAACGACCTTCTCGTGCCCAACTTCACCAACTACACCCCGCGCCCCGACCTGAAATACAGGCAGGGAATATCGCTCGATGAGAAATCCTCGGGCTTCCGTGTGTCCTACCTGCAATACGACATCACCAAACTGCTGCGCAACGGCAGGAACGCCGCCGGCGCAATGGTGGCGTCGGGATATTTCGACACAAGGGTTGACCGCCTTGCGGCGTTCGGCTCGCCGAGGTTCATCTGCCAGATAGAGATAACCTATGAGGACGGCAGCAGGCAGATTGTGGTGAGCGACCCGTCGTGGAAAGCCCGCAAGAGCGGCGTTGTGCACTGCGACATCTACGACGGCGAGAGATATGACGCACGGCAGGAAGTGAGCGGATGGTGCGACCCCGGCTTCGACGACAGCTCATGGCAGAACGCCGTGGAGAGAAAAGCCCCCGAGGGCAGGCTGGTGGCTTTCGACACAAACCCCGACAGAGTAACCGAGACGCTCAAGCCCATAGCCTTCAAGAGCAACGCCGACGGCAGCTGCACAATCGACTTCGGCGAAATGATTTCGGGACACGTGCGCCTGAAAAACATAAGCGGGGAAAAGGACAAGACAATAAAGATAAAATACGAAAGCGAATACACGCAGGAGGTGAGCTACACGTTCAAGGACAGCGCACCCGTTGACTACGCCCCGCAGTTCACATGGTACGTGTTCCGCTACGTAACAATCTACGGGCTCACCCCTACAGCCGACCAGATAGTTGCCGAAGCCGTGAACACCGACATGAAGGTGAACTCCGAGTTCACAACCTCAAACGAGCTGTTCAACAAGATAAACCAAGTTTGGCAGCGCACGGAGAAGGACAACATACACAGCGGCGTGGAAAGCGACTGCCCCCACCGCGAGCGCATTCCCTACACAGGCGACGGACAGGCAGTATGCTCCACAGTGATGCACAACTTTGACGGGGCGGCATTCTTCCGCAGCTGGATCAACTCCATGCGCGACGCGCAGGACAGGGAAACCGGCTACGTGCCCAACGCCGCACCCTGGTGTCCCGGCGCGGGCGGCGGAGTGGCCTGGGGCGCGGCCATGAGCATAATGCCGTGGGAATACTACATGAACTATGGCGACAAAAAAGTGATTGCCGAGAACTACGACGCATCCAAACGCCAGATAGACTACATGATGACATGGGTAAGGCCCGACGGGACAATGCACCAAAACCGCAAGAACGCAAAAGACAACAGCGACTGCTATTGGATGAACCTAGGCGACTGGGTGCCGCCGTTCAAGTTCCCCGCCGACGAGAAAGTGCACACATACATGCTGTGGCGCTGCGCCGACAGACTGAGCAAAATGGCAAAAGTGATGAACAACGCGGCGGACGAGAAACATTACCGCGAGCTTGCCGACCGCACACGCAACGCATACGACAAAGTTTACTTCGAAAACGACACCCTGGGCTACGGCGACTTCGGCTGCAACGCCTTTGCCGTGGAAATGGGACTGGCGGAAAAACGCCCGGAACTTAAAAACATCCTCGCACACGAAATAGGCGTAAGACATAACGGACACCTGAACTGCGGATACATCGCGCTCGAAGTGC
>CAKRMO010000164.1 GCA_934364765.1 uncultured Bacteroidaceae bacterium
CATGTATGTTATGGTTCGCGAAAGCTGACACTGGTGTCAGACGGTTGCAAATGTATGAATTTATTTTATTTACACAGTTTGTGCCGCAGGCCTTTTTTGCCTTTTTGCGCGGGTGTGGCGAAATCTGCCAACCGCGTTTTATATAAAGGCGGCGTTGCGCAGCTTTCTGCGTTTTGCTTGACGGAAACAAAAAGAAAAATCAAAAAAATCATCGGAAATCAAACTTTTTCCCGAAAATCTTGCATTGTAAATAAAAAGTTTTTGCTATCTTTGCTCTGAATTTTTTCAAAAACACATAGGACGCAAAATCAGGAACGTCTGACGCAGAAATTGAGAAAGCCAGCCTGCGCAAGCCGGTTTTCACAATTCCAGCAAAAACAAGCGACACCCATATGCCGTAAGGATATGCTATGGGGATAATAGTCTCTTTTTGAGACTGGTGAAAACTTACGATATAGCGATGAGGGGTCATCGCCATTTATGCTCTGACAGCCGCATGCCGTCAAAAACGTTAGTATGCTTAGATTCTTAATATAGGCGGAAGCGGCTTCAGAGACGTTCGTGGGGGACAATTGCACAAACAGCACGGTTGTCCCCCATTTGTAGTATGGTTTGGTGTGTGTGCAATTATTGTTTTGCCATCGTAAAATTCGTACGGCAGGAGAATTGTGCCGCCGCAGGGTGCACAGGGTTTATGCCATATGCCCCTGCATATATACAATAGGCGATAAGCAAACAGTTAATTCCGCATACTGCTACCGCAAAACCAAAGCCGCGAAAAATACATTTGACGCAGGAAAAACTATGTCCGATGTAGAAAAAATTATGTCTGAAATAATCCAGACTACATCAGACTTTTTTTATGTTTTTTCAAACGTCAGATTTACAAGAAGTTATAAAACCGGGTCAAATTCAAACAACGCAATGATAACCAATGTGTTGCGGATTTCGCAAAATAGTCCCGCCTGTGCGGTGTTTGGGGCGGGGGCAAAAGAAACCCCCGCCGCGCAGCATACAGGCAGCGCGGCGGGGATTGCCTTGTATTATATATGTGTGTTGTCAGAGGTTGAACGCCTCCTTGAGCTCGTTCATCGACTCGTCGCTCATGCCCTCGGGTTCGAAGCCCATGCTCTTTGCGTCCTGGTATATCTGGGCGGATTTCACGAGCACGTCTATTTCGTCGAAGGCTTCGAGCGGGTCGTTGCCTATGGCAACCACGCCGTGCTTCTCCCAAAGCACCACGTTGTGTTCCTGCAGTCCCTTTACGGTTTCCTCGGCGAGTTTTATGCTCGACGGCATTTCGTAGGGGATTATGCCGAGTCCCTTGGGGCAGAAGGCGCGTGTCTCGGGTATCATCGACCACAGCAGGTGCGTGAGCACGCCCGGCTTGAGGTATTCCCTGTTGTGCGACATTGCCACAAGCTCAATGGGGTGGGTGTGTATTGCGGCGCGGAACGTTGAGCCTTTTGCTATCAGGTCGTCGTGTATTGCGAGGTGGGACGGAAGCTCGGAGGTGGGCTTCACGGGGTTGTCGGCAATCATTTCATAGCTTTCGCAGTCGGGCAGTATGCGTATTATCGAGCCGTTGTCCATAGGCCGGCGTGCAAGGTCGCGCATGCGGCATCCTGTGCCCTTGCAATAGAATATTCCGCCCTTTATGTGGGGCAGTTTCATGCCTATGGCGGTTGCGGGGCCTATGGCGGGGAGCTTTGAGAGTGCTTCCGTGTCAACGAGTTCCGTGATGTTCACCGTGATGTTGCCGCCGTTGCGCTCGGCCCAGCCTTTTTGCCAGAGATAGCCGGCAACTTCGGCAGCTTTCATGACCTCGGCTTTGGCGCGAGGGTAATCTTCGAGTAGAGATTTCATATTGTATTTTGTTTTTTGTTCTGCCCGCCTGTTGCGGCGGGCTTATTAAATCAAGGCGGACAGCTTGTTGTCTGTCCGCCTTGAGAGTTTCTGAATGTTTGTTATACAAGTTGCGGGAGGAAACACGACACAATCAGCACCACAATGCCGGCGAGCAGCACGGCTATGGTCTTGCCCGAGCAGCCTTTCCATTCCTTGAGGATGATGCCCCACACGTTGGAGAACGTTACGTTGAGAGCCATGAGGATGCAGAACGAGAGCGTCATGAGGGTGGGCGATGACGTTAGGAAGCCTTTGCCGAGCGACAGGCCGAAGAACTGCGAGTACCACAGTGCGCCGGCGAGGGCGCAGAACAACAGGTTGTTCGCCCACACGGAGCCTTTTGCGTAGTCGCCCCACGTGCGGTTTTGGCCGTTCTGGAAGAAGCAGTAAACGGCGTTGGTGATGAAACCGCCGAACGTTACGAGCAGTGTGGCGGGAAGCGTGTGGAACATGGGGTTGGTGAGGTCGCCGAAGTTGATGTCCTTGCCAAACTCAAGCCCCACGTTGAAGCATCCGCTCATAAAGCCCGCAAGCAGCGCGATGACTATGCCCTTGGGGAAATTGAAATCCTTGACTGCCGCCTTTTTCTCCTCCTCGGAGAGCGAGGCCGACTTCATGGCGCCCGCCACACCGATTATGGCAATTCCCGCGAGGGTTGCCACAACGCCAATCACCACGGCTGCGGTGAGCGTTGAGAGTGCGTCGAGCTCGGGGAAGAACGTGTTGAGCAGCACAGGCCCCATGATTGTTCCAAGGGCGGCGCAGGTGCCGAGGGCGATTGACTGTCCGAGAGCCACGCCGAGGTAGCGCATTGACAGACCGAATGTGAGTCCGCCGATGCCCCACAGCACGCCGAACACAACGGTCATTGCCAGCCTGAAGCTGTCAGCCCCGGCAAAAAGCTCGAAGAGCGAATGGCCGGCTGGCACGGCGAGAAGCGCACCGAGAAGCGGGAACACAAGCCATGCGAACACGCCCTGCACTATCCAGTAGCTTTCCCAGCTCCAGCCCTTAATCTTGTTGATGGGAACGTAGCAGCTGCTCTGGCAGAACGCCCCCACGGCAATTATCAATAATCCTAAAAGAATTTCCATCTCCGCGCAGTGTTATCAGTTACGCTTCGAGAGAACTTCCTGCTCGTATTTCTCAACCTCGGCAAGGTAGTCTTCTGCCACGGGCACGCCGTTCTTGAGGTTGAAGTAGTCGTAAACCGCGCCGATGGGCATGGTCTTTGCCTCCTCAAGCAGTGCGAGGCGTTCGAAGAGCTTGCCCTCGTCCTCATACTTGCGCAGCTGGTCGAGCGGTTCGAGGAACGCCTGGAGCAGAGACTTCTGGGCGGCGCGGACACCGATGATGTATGCGCCGATGCGGTTGATGGACGCGTCGAAATAGTCGAGGCCGATGTGGGCGCGGTCGAGCGCGTTTGCGCGAACGAGTTCGGAGAACAGGTTGCGGGTGTTGTCGTCAAAGAGTGTTACGTGGTCGGAATCCCAGTGCATCGGGCGCGAAACGTGGAGCATGAGTTCGGGAACGAACAGGAGCAGGGAGCTTACTGCGTCGCTCACGTTCTCGGTGGGCTCGTAGTGGCCGGTGTCGAGGGTGTAGATTACGTTGTTCTTTGAACAGTAGCCTGCGTAGAAATCGTGCGAGCCTACGGTGTAAGCCTCCAAGCCGATGCCGAAAAGCTTTGCCTCGAGGCAGGACTTCATGTGGGGAAGGTTTTCTGCGAGTATTTCGTCAAGGCTGTCCTTTAGAATCTGGCGGTAGCGCAGCTTTTCAACCGTGTAGTCCTTGCTTCCGTCGTGAACCCAAATGTTCATGATGCAGGGGTCTCCCTGGAATTTTCCCATAGCGTCGGCAATCCTGCGGCAGCGCTTTGTGTGCTCAATCCAGAAGTCGCGTATGGACTTGTCGGGGTTGGAG
>CAKRMO010000165.1 GCA_934364765.1 uncultured Bacteroidaceae bacterium
TGTTTTCGCGCCTTTGCGTGCGGGAAAACCGGCAAATGCGCGTTTTGCGCAGCACATTGAAAGACAACAATTTGCCAGCAAGCAAGGCTGCCCCTGCAAGCACATGGTTCTCAGTGGGTTGCAAGGCGGCGAAAAAAGGTCTGATGTAGTTTGAATTATATCAGACATAATTTTTCCTGCATGGGACATAGTTTTTCCTATGTCCTATGTAGTTTTCGGGGTGTTTCGTAAAAGGGCAGTCGGTTTGCGTTTTGCGCCATTTGCGGTGGTGTATTGCATACGCCTTGCATACAGCCCGTAAACCGCATCGCCTGTTACTTTATTTCGCTTTAGCTTAAACTGTCGTAGATTTTTTGTATTTGCGGTTTTAGCTCTGGAATATCTTCTTCGATGGTTTGCCAGATTTGTTCCGGCTTGATTTGGTAATATCCGTGAACCAAAACATGGCGCATGCCTTCGATGACTTCCCATTCCACTTCCGGGTGAGCTTCCTTAAACTCCTTTGTGAGCATATATACGGCTTCCCCTATAATTTCCACGTGTTTTACAAAACCGAAGAATATTATGGGGTCGTCTTGCATTTGGGCAAACGTGTTTTCCCCTTGTTTTCAAGCAAGGTTTCTATCGCTGCGATTATATGGGCAAGCCTTCCTTTATCCTTGATTCTTTCTCTCATATATCAGAAATTTGTCTTGGTTTGCGCTGCTTGCGGCGAATGGCAACAGACAACCGTTTTCTATGACATCAACATTCCTTCCTGCCGCTTTTTTCAGGGCTATGGCTATTCGGGAAATTGTGAACAAAGACACTTTGGCGCTTTTGTCGTATTCTACAAGGATGTCAACATCGCTGTCCTCCCTTTCTTCCCCGCGTGAAAACGACCCAAAAATCCAAGCCTTTTCCACGGGTTGTGTGGTCAGGCACTTGCGGATTTCCCGGATTATCTGTTTGGCGTTATCTGTTAACATGTTGTATGTAGTCTGCTTGGGCGTAAAGATAGCTCTTTGTTTGCATTCCGGCGCACCTGCCGCGTGTTTATTTCACGGTAACGAGCGTTGCGCCGAAGCCGTATTCCCGGAACGAGGCGTCCTGTGTGGAGCATGAGGGGTAGTGGCGTTTCAGCTCTCGCAGCACTTCGGCACGCAGCACTCCCTCGCCCTTGCCGTGGATGAAGATGATGCGCATCCCTTTCTTGCGCTTGTATTTTTCCATAGTGTCGCGCACCTCTTGCAGCTGGCGGTTCAGTATGTCGGCGTTTGACAGCCCTTTTGTGGAGTCGAACAGGGCGTAGTCGTGCAGGTTCACCTCTATTTCGTTCTCCTTTTTCACCCTTGCCGGCTCGCTTGCGGGGTGTTTTGCGGCCGTCTCCCCCTCCTTTTTGCCCATCAGTGCTTCGCGTATTTGCCCGGCATCGGCAAACACTGTGCGCACAGGTTCGTCGTCCTTTACAACGTCGAGCACGAGCGCGGGTTCTTCGAAGAATGGGCTCTGCTTGAAAGCCCCCGCCTTGTAGAACTTTGTGCCGTCGATGCGCATCTCAACGCTTATTGCCGGTTTGAGCGCAAAAGGTTTCTCGCGCTTGTAGGCTGTCATCTGTATGGCAATGCGCGATATGTCGTCAATCTGCTCCCGGCTTATCTCCTCGAGAAACTCCTTGGTGTTCGGCTCAATCGTGCCGCCGTAGCGTGCGCGCCACGCCGTGCCCTGCGCCGAGAGCCACGTGAGGTTTATGAAATAATTGCTGTCGTTTATTATGTATGCGTCAAAAGTGGTCTCCACCATGTCGTCGGGCGTGTTGGGAATGAAAGCCAGAAACACGTTCAGCCTTTCGCCGTCGCGGCGTTCAAGCGGCGCGGGGCGGAATTCTGGCTTGCTGTCTGCGGCTTTCCCCAAGGGGGCGGTTCCGGGCTGCGCGGCTTTCGGCGCGTTCTGCTGCTTGGCCTTTTGCTCCTCCTTGCGCTTTGCCCAAGTTCCGCCCTCGTAGCTCTCGCCTCCCTCAACCACAACCTCGCTTATGGGCATCGGGATTTCAAAGCCGTCGGCATCCTCAACCAGCACGGTGTATTTGTCCTGGAAGCCGGATACCCTTCCGCCGCCAACCTCTTTCAAAAATCTTACGGTATCTCCTATTTTCATCGCCTTAAATTCGTTTGTTTCGGGCAAAAGTAGTCATTTCCCGCAACAAAAACAACGGAAGTGCGGCGTTCTGCATAATAAATTCTGAAAAAGCGCGTTTATGTCTTTGGTATATCGGGATAAAATCGTAATTTTGCGCACTTTTGGAATATTATGAGGCAACTAAAAATCAACAAAAGCATCACAAACCGGCAGAACGCCGCGCTTGACAAGTATCTTGTGGAAATTGGTCGTGAAGAACTCATTTCCACCGATGAAGAGGTGGAACTCGCCCAGAAAATCCACAAAGGGGACCGCAGGGCTCTTGACAAGCTCACACGCGCAAACCTGCGATTTGTAGTGAGCGTTGCAAAGCAGTATCAAAACCAAGGACTCGCGCTCAACGACCTTATAGACGAGGGAAACCTCGGCCTTATAAAGGCGGCGCAGAAGTTTGACGAAACTAGAGGCTTCAAGTTCATTTCCTACGCCGTGTGGTGGATTCGCCAGAGCATACTGCAGGCAATCTCGGAGCAAAGCCGCATTGTGCGCATGCCGCTTAACCAGGTGGGCTTCCAAAGCAAGCTTGCCAAGGCCGTGGTGAATTTCGAGCAGGCCAACGAACGCCGCCCGTCGGTGCAGGAACTTGCGGAAATTCTCGACACAGACGAAGGCAAGGTGAGGGAGGCCCTTGGCACAAACGGCAAGAAAGTTTCGGTTGACGCACCGTTTCAGGACGATGACTCGAACTCACTTATCGACATCATGACCGACGAGGACGCTCCTGCGACAGACAACAACATGGAGCGGGAATCTTTGTCAAAGGATCTTGATGCGGCGCTGAGCACTCTTTCCGGGCGCGAGCAGGAAGTGCTTAAAATGCTGTTCGGCATAGGATGCAACGAAATGACTGCCGAAGAAGTGGCGAACTCGCTGAACTTGACGCGCGAACGTGTGCGCCAGATTAAGGAACGCGCCTTGAGGCGCTTGCGCGATGACGCGAACATTAACATCCTGACTAAGTATCTGGGATAAGGTCATCGCTGTTTTAGAAAATCAGTCAAAAGACAAGACGGCCCTCCGCAAGGAATTATCCGTGCGGAGGGCTTGTTTTTTCGTCTGCCCGCAGCATGGTGTGCGCTAAAATGCTAAATTTGCATCCAATCCCCCTTTGCGTCTGGCATGGCGGGAATGCTTTTACTCAACATTGAAATATGAGGAAAATACGGAGCTTTCTTGCGGCGTTTGCCGCGTTTGCGGTGTGTATGGGAGCTTATGGCGACAGCGTCCTGCTTGAGGCGGAGGCTTTCGCGAGCAAGGGCGGCTGGAAAACCGACCAGCAGTTTATGGACATAATGCATTCGCCCTATCTCATTGCCCACGGCATGGGAACGCCGGTGGAGGATGCGTCAACGCCGTTTGAAATCCGCGAAGCGGGAACTTACACCGTATATGTGCGCACCTACAACTGGACTTCGCCGTGGTGTCCCGGCAAAGGGCCGGGGGCTTTCGCCGTGGCGGTGAACGGGAAAAAACTCGGCGTTGCCGGAAACACGGGCACGGCGTGGGCGTGGCAATCGGTTGGCAAGGTGAAGCTGAAAAGCGGTGTGCATAAAGTCGCGCTGAAAGACCTCACCGGGTTTGACGGACGCTGCGATGCCGTTTACATCACAAACGCCAAGGGGGATGTGCCGC
>CAKRMO010000166.1 GCA_934364765.1 uncultured Bacteroidaceae bacterium
GCTTTCGTCCGCATTTCCCCAATAGCGGCAGAAATGCACAAACAGACCGATGAACGAGCCCACGAGCATAATGACTATTGTGCGCACTAAGATTTTCCTTATGGCGTCGGCCGTTGGCTTGAAATTGTATTTACGAAGCGAGATGTATGTTGTCATGCCCATTATGAACATAAAGAACGGAAACACGAGGTCGGTAGGCGTGAGCCCTATCCATTCTGCATGGTCAAGCGGCTTGAAAATGTGTCCCCACGAGCCGGGGTTGTTCACGAGAATCATTCCTGCAATCGTAATTCCTCTCAGAATGTCAATGGCAAGTATTCTTTTCGATGCTGTAGTATTTTCCATGTTTGTCATTTGTACAGGTGGTATTTCTTTGAAAGGGCCTTGAAGCTTTCCACGTCCTTGTACCAATATTTCTTGGCGTCTTCCCAGCGGTTGCGCTTGCCGAAAAGCTCTCGTATTTTTGATGTGCCGCACACATTGTCGAACATACTGAAACGCTTCGGATCTGCCACGTCAAAAACCGCCTTGCCGGGATACATTGCCGCCACTTCCTGCATTACGAGGAACTGGATGTCGGTGAGCGGCGCTTTGTCGTAGTTTGTTATGTGGAGCTGCACGCCTTCTATGTTCTCGCCTTTGAATGCGGCGTAGAACGGTTTTGCATAAATCGGGCGGAAAATAACCCCCGGCACTTTCTGTGAATTTAGCCTTTGGGCGAGTTTGCCCGCGTCTGTCCACGGAGCGGCGAACATTTCAAAGGGAATTGGGTAGCCAACGCCTATCGACATATAGCTGAATTCTCCGAGTATTCCGCTTGCGGGATAGAAATAGGATGTTTCGGCGTGTGGGATGTGCGGCGACGAAGGTATCCATTGCAACCCTGTGGCGGTGTAGTTCATCTTGCGTTTCCAGCCGCGCATCTTTATGACTTTCAGGTTGCATTGTACGCCGTTTTCAAGCATACGCTCCCCATTCAGCATTTCGGCAAGCTCGCCGCAGGTCAGCCCATATATATAAGGTATTTTGTATTGGCTCACAAACGAGACGAAACCGTCCTCCACGAGACAGCCTTCCACCCTTTTCCCACCGAGCGGGTTGGGGCGGTCGAGAACGATGAACTCCTTGCCGTTTTCGGCGGCGGCCTCCATAGCCAGCCCCATTGTGCTTATGTATGTGAACGAGCGGCTTCCTATGTCCTGGATGTCATAAACCAGCACGTCGATGTCTTTCAGCATTTCGGGGGTGGCCTTGCGTGTCTTGCCGTATAGGGAGTAAACCGGCAGCCCGGTAACCTCGTCCTTGTCGCTTCCCACGCTTTGCCCTGCATGGGCGTTTCCGCGCACCCCATGTTCCGGACCGAACAGTGCAACGAGGTTCACGTTCTTGGCTTCGTGCAGTATGTCGATGTCGCTCTTCAGGTTGTTGTCCACGCCGGTGGGATTGGTTATCAGTCCCACGCGCTTGCCTTCGAGGCTTTTGAAGTTTTCCGCCTTCAAAACCTCAATGCCTGTTTGTATGCGTATCTTCTGCGCCTTTGCGGGCGGGAGGAGCAAAAGCGAGGCGATTGCAATTTTGAAAATTCCGCTTGCTTTCATCATGAAGTTATTTTGAGAGTATAGCCACAGTGCCGTCGCTCGATGTAACAGCCACCTCTTTTTCGCTTAAAGGCAGCACGGTATTCACGAGCGAGTTGCCTATTTTGTATCTCCATTTCAACTTTCCGCTTTTCGCGTCAACGGCGTAAACTTCTCCGCTGCAAGTGCCGCCATAAACCGTGCCCTGGCTTTCGAGCGGCATTGACGGGGCGTGCTCATAGCCGAATCCCACGTTCGACGACCATATTTCCTTTGGTGTGTTGCCTTGGGTTGAATAGCTCACCACGCTGTCTTTCATCGTTTTTGCAAACACCATTGCGCCGTCTTCCGACAAGCCGACAGACTCCCTTACAACCGATGCGTTTGTGCGCCACACCGTGTTGCCGGTCTTTATGTCTATGGCTGTCAGAAACCTGTCGGGGGCGGCGATGAACACTTTGCCGTTTGCGCTCACGGGCCATGCCGATGCGGGCGAGAAGTGCATGCCGTCCTTGCCGCCTTTCCATTTCCACGCCTCGCTGCCGTCGGAGGCGTTGAGGGCGTAAAGCGTGTTGTCCCACGCTCCGAAAATCACCTTGCCGCCGGCAACCAGCGGGCGTGCCACGATATACCCGGCAACGCCGCCGTATGCCCAAAGCTCCTTTCCGGTCTTTATGTCTATGGCGCGCATCTTGTGGTCGCTTGCGCCCACATACGCCGTGCCGTCGCTTATTCTCACGGCTCCGAGCACGGGTCCTTGCGTCTTTATTTTCCACAACATTTTTCCGTTTGCGGAATTTACTCCGTATATGGTGCTGTCGGCACTGCCGAACACCACAATGCCGCCGGCTGCGGCGCAATCGCCCACAATGCGCCTTTGGGCGGAGAACTGCCACAGGCGTTTGCCGTTCTTGATATTGTAGGCTGTGAGTTTGCCCATGTCGTCGCCCACAAAAAGGCGGTTGCCTTCCTTGAACGGCGATGAGTAAACGCCAGCCCCGCCTTTTACGCACCATTTTTCCTTTACGCCGGACTGCTTGTTTATGGAATAGTCGGGATATTCGTCTGCCTTTGCGTTGTGGTCGAAAAGCTCCCCTTTGAGTGGGAACGCCGCCCATTCCTTTTTCTGTCCGCCTGTGGTTTGGGTGTAAACCTTTATCGAGTCTTCCGTAATGTCGTAAATGCCATAGCCGTTATTGCCGTTTTCATCGGCAAGGTTCGAGCGCATCAGTATTCCCGGTATTCCGTCGTATTTCAGGTTGCGGTTTGTGTGGTAGTGCCCGCCTATCATCAGGCGTATGTTGTATGGGCGTATCGCGTCGGTAACGTCATACCAGTTGTCAACGTCGCCTTTCGTCAGAGGGTAGTGGGTTATGAGAATCACAGGCTTGTCTTTCCCCCACTTGTCCATCTCCTGTTTCAGCCATGTTATGTCCTGCGGCACAACGTGTCCGTATGCCATGCGCATGAAAGGGCCTGTGTTGAACCCCAAGAAGAGTATTCCGTTGTGCGTGAACTCAAACCTCTCGCTCCCGAAGATTTCGCTGAACGCCATGCAGCCGCTGTCGCTCCACGTGGTTTCGTGGTTGCCGAGTATTATATAGTATTTGTATTTCAGCAGGTCGAGGCAGGTTTTCACCTTTTCAATGGTCTTGCGGTCGCCATAGTCGGCTATGTCGCCCGTAACAAGCACAAAGTCCAGGCTGTCGGTGGCGTTGATGTTCGCCACAGTGCGCAGCAAGCCTTCGGTGGGGTTGGGATTGTTGGGGTTGAGGTGGATGTCGGTGATTTGCGCAAAACGGAACGGGCGTACCTGCGCCGTAAGCGTGCCTGCCAGCGTAAGCGCGGCGGCAGCCAGTGAAAGAAGTATTCTCCTGATGTTCATTTCTGTTGCTAAATGTTTGATTGTCAAACAAAAACTGTATGCGAAAAAGGTTAAAACCTTGGTTTCAACCTGTAAAATTACGCATTATTTGCGAAACAGAGAATTGCTTTCCAATAGTTTTGCTGATGTGGCAAACCAAATGGCATTCACGCCATTCTTGGCGGTACGTTGGCAAAAAAGCAAGAAAAACGTATCGGTCTGTGCAACAAATATTTGCTGTAATTCGATGCGGACGCGTAACTTTGCGGTTTCCAGTGCGTTGCAAAGGGGCAAAAAAGGTCTGATGTAGTTTAAATTATATATGATATAATTCTTTCTATGTCCTATGTAGTTTTT
>CAKRMO010000167.1 GCA_934364765.1 uncultured Bacteroidaceae bacterium
CTGCTATTTCGCCCCTGGAAGCCGTTCGGCGATATGGTACAGCAACGACATGGTTATGAGGGACTGCGTGATAGACGGGCCGAAGTTTTTCCGCGAGATGAGGAACCTGGAACTCGAGAACGTGAAGATAACCGATGCCGACGAGACTTTCTGGAAGATTGACGGACTGAAAATAAGGAACGTGGAGCTTCACGACGGCACTTATCCGTTCATGTTCAGCAGGAACATTTATGTTGACGGCTTGAAGTCCGACTCGAAATACGTGTTCCAGTATTGCAGGAACGTTGAGGTGCACAATGCCGAGATAACCACCAAGGACAGTTTCTGGGAGTGCGATAACGTAACGGTTTACGACTCCAGGCTCGACGGCGAGTATCTTGCGTGGCACAGCAGGAACGTGAAACTTGTGCGCTGCCATATAAGCGGCGAGCAGCCCCTATGCTATCTTGACGGCATAACGCTCGTCGACTGCACTTTCGACCCTGCGTGCGACCGCGCCTTTGAGGACTGCCTCAACATTGACGCGCAGATTAAGGGCGGCATAACCGAGGTGAAAAACCCCATAAGCGGGCGCATTTTTGCCGACAGTATCGGCAGGATTACCTATGACGAGTATGCCAAGGGAAAGGACTGCATTATAGAAACCCGCAAAAAGGACTGATATGTACGGGAGTTTTGACGAAATTGTAAGGCGTCGAGGCAGCGGGTCGTACAAGTGGGACACGCCCAAAGGGGACGGTGTGCTGCCCATGTGGGTTGCGGATATGGATTTCCCTGTCGCGCCGTGCATTCAGAAGGCTCTTGAAAAGCGCGTGGCGCATGGCGTGTTCGGCTACACGCTTGTGGGAGATTCGTATTACGATGCCGTGATAAACTGGTTCAGGACGCGCCACAAATGGACAGTAAGGCGCGACTGGATAATCTACACCTCGGGCGTTGTGCCTGCAATAAGCTGCTGCCTTAGGGCTATGTGCATGAACGGCGAGAATGTGCTTGTGCAGACTCCCGTTTACAACTGCTTCTTCTCGAGCATACGCAACCAGGGATGCCAGATTGTGGAGAACGAGCTTGTGAGGGAGGGCGACACATACAGGATAGACTTTGACGACTTCGAACACAAGTGCGCCGACGACAAGACCACGGTGTTCCTTCTCTGCGACCCCCACAACCCTGCGGGGCGTGTGTGGACCCGCGAGGAGCTTGAAAGAATGAACGCCATTTGTATGCGCCACAATGTGAGGGTTGTTGCCGACGAGATACATTGCGAGCTTGTCATGCCGGGACATGAGTACATTCCTTTTGCGTCTGTGAGCGAGGACTGCCGTAATAACTGCGTCGCTTTGAGTTCTCCGTCAAAGGCTTTCAACACCGCCGGGCTGCAGATAGCCAACATTGTTTGCAGCGACCCCGAACTGCGTCGCCGCATCGGCAGGGCGGTGAACATTTTCGAGGTGTGCGACGTGAACCCTTTCGGGCCGGTGGCTCTCGAAGCGGCATACAGCAAGGAAGGGGCTGTGTGGCTCGGCGAGCTTAATGAGCGGATTTGGCGGAATTACCAGATAATGAAAAAGTATCTCGCGCTGCACCTTCCAAAGGTGAAGCCCCTGAAACTCGAAGGCACATACCTTGCATGGCTCGACATAAGGCAGCTCGGCATAAGCTCGGCGAAGGCGGAAAGACTGCTTCTCGAAAAAGGCAGACTGATGCTGTCGTGCGGAACTGACTATGGCGCGAAAGCCGGCGAGGGATACTTGCGCATGAATCTCGCCTGTCCGGCGGAATTGCTGGAAAGCGGGCTTGAAAGAATGCGGGCGGCGTTGGGGTAAGCCTTACTTTGCCAGAAACTTGTTGCCGCTGTTTTCCAGCAAAGGCGTGTTTGTAAGCTGGAAGAACGATGCGGCTGTGGAGTTGCCGTCTTTGCGGATTATGGTGTTGCCTGTGAACGAAACTCCGTTTGAGTTGACCGCCGACACAAGGGGAACGTCATGCCTCATGTCGAATGTGCAGTTTCTTATTACGAGTTGCGGCGTGCCTTTCTGGTTGTAGCCGTGCGACGGACAGACATCCGAAATCCCGCCCCATACAAGGTTTCTGAACGTGCAGTTCTCTATCGTCAGCCTTTGCGTTGGCGGGCCTTCAATGCCGCCGCTCATGAGCGCAAGCTCAAATGCAAGTCCGTTGTCCTCGATTGTGCAGCCCGAAACTCTTGTCGGCTGGTGGGTCAGAATGCCCCTTTGCAGCTGTGTGCCGAATGTGCAGTTTTCTATAACGGCTTCCTCGTCGCTTTGCAGGTAGAGGCAGGTTTTCGTGTCGGCTTCCGCCACGTCTATGTCGAGCGTTACAATCCCCTCGCGGTAGTTCAGGGGGCGGTAGTCGGCAATGGTGCATTCGGCGAGCTGCATGGATGTTTCGGGGTTGAACACCATGACTTTTTTGCCTGTCCCAAGGTTTGTGTTGTCCCACAGAATGTCCTTGTGCACTATGCGGAATTTGTTTGGCGCAAGCACTTCGGTTATCGCGTCGCCCGACATTTTCATGTGTATTGCGTCATCCATCGTGCGCTCTATGTGGCAGTTTTCTATGCGCGGCTGATGCTCGTTGCCTTTAAGGTGCATGCCGTCGCTGCATCCCGCAACTATCCTGTTGCCAAGGGGAATGATTTTGCAGTTGCGCAGTGTGGGGTGCGAGCAGCCTTTGAGCACAAAGGTCATAAGCGGCGCGGCGTATGAGGTGATGTTCTCCAATACAACGCTGTCGCACTGCTGTGCGGCTATGTTTGCCGTGTTGGTATATACAAACTCGCCTTTTTCGTTTGCGGCTTTTGTTTCGTTGTTCTGCATCAGCGGCGTTTCGGGGTAGGGCAGTTTCATGCAGAAAAAGTCGCCCGGTTTGAGCTGCTCCTGCTTGCGCAGGTCATATTCCACGCCGAATGTGCCGTTGCCCAAGCCGGTTACTTTTTTCACCCACGAATGTCCCTGGTAGAACTTGCGCGTCTTGCCGTTTGCGGTTATGCAGTCCACAATTTTCCCGCCGTTCCTGTAAGGCTCTTCCCCAATGGCGGGGGAGGGGAAGCCGCTGTCGGTCTTGAACTCAAGGTAACAGTTTTCGGCGTCCGCCTTTGTAACCCTGCCCTGTGTGTAGGGCAGGGGCGAATAGTCTATCTTGAAATTGCGCACAGTGATGTTGCTGGAGCGGTAAAGCGCGAATGCGCGCGAGGATGGGTGTATCAGCAGCGTGCAGCCGTTCCCCTCCACCACAAGGTTGCTTGCGCGGCTTATGAGTATGCGTCCGTAAAGGCCGGCAAGGTGCTGCCCGATGCGGTAAACCTTTCCCGGCGCGAACACTACCTTTGCGGGGCGTTTCTGCCTTGAGGCTTTGGCGAACAGTTTTGTGAGCGCGGGCAGGTCGTCGGTTTTGCCGTCGCCTTTCGCGCCGCCTTTCGACACATTATAATATATGGTGTCGCCTGGGGCGGGCGTTGCGTGTGCCGCAAGCAGCAGGCACGACATTGCGGCTTTACATACAATATGCTTCATTGATGTTTTGTTGGTAAAGGTGTGAAAAACTCAAAGTGGTGCAAAGGTAATGATTTTTGTGCTTCATGGCGGAATTTGGGGCATGGGCTTCCGTTTTGTGCGGTGTGCTTGCGGTAACGTCCGTCTGCATCGGATTTTATGCCAAGTGCCTGGAATGCAATGCTTTGCGCAGAATTTGCAATGCTGTTGCAAGTTGCTGCTTTTCAAGGGTTTGCAAGCGGCAAAAAAAGGTCTGATGTAATTCAAATTAT
>CAKRMO010000168.1 GCA_934364765.1 uncultured Bacteroidaceae bacterium
GCCATTCCCGAATTGCCGGAGGTATTTATATATGTATGTCCCTCCGGGGTGTTTATGAACGTATAGTGTCCTTTCAGGACAACGTAAAACTGGTGGCGCATTGCCATTTCGCGCGCTTCCATGAGCATTTTGAAACTGTCGTTTTCAGTCTCGGCGATACGCGAAAATTCCCCGGGATGCGGCGTGAGAACGGTCTTTCTTGGAAGTTGTGCAATCCATCCTTTGTGTTCCGAAAGAATGTTCAGGCCGTCAGCGTCAATGACAAGCGGACTTTGGCAGCTGCGCACTTGCTCTATAAAGGCACTGCTTGTGTCGTGGAAGTTGCCAAGTCCCGGACCGATGGCAACGGCGTCGAACTGCACAGTGTTTTCTGCATGAGAGAAAAAGCGCGTTCCGCTGTCGATGGTAAGCACGGCCTCAGGGACAGATTGCTGCAAGATGTCCTTGTTGCAGCCCGGCACATGGATTGTGAGTTTGCCTATGCCGCTTCTCATGCACGCCCTGCCGGCGAGTGTTGACGCGCCTGCCATTCCGTAACTTCCGGCAATCAGCAGTCCGTGTCCGAATGTACCTTTGTGGCCAAAGGGATTGCGCTTTTTCAGAAGCGGGCAAACGTCCTCGCAACTTA
Organism: uncultured Bacteroidaceae bacterium; assembly: GCA_934364765.1. Taxonomy (GTDB): domain Bacteria; phylum Bacteroidota; class Bacteroidia; order Bacteroidales; family Bacteroidaceae; genus UBA6398. Next base: position 629 of record CAKRMO010000168.1, read on the forward strand.
AAGTTGTGAATGGCGTATTGGTTTTCTCAATGTACTCCTTGCTTAGGTTTATTGAAACCGTAACGATTTCGCCGGCGTAGGTGGCCGTGTCGGCAAGGAAAAAGGCCAGCTTGGGAAGCTCCACGCTCAGTGTCATGTCGGCCTGCACTATGTTTTGCCGCACATTTAGGGAATTGTCCTCGCACATAAGCCCGGAGGGAATGTCGATGGAAATGACGTATGCGGGTTGGGCGTTTATGTATCTCACGAGTCCGGCAAAGCCGCCGTTCAAGGGCTTGTTAAGACCTGTTCCGAACAGACCGTCGATAACAATGTCGTTTTCCGTGAGCGCTACAGGGTCAAACTGTTTGGTGATTTCCGTAAGCTTGGCGGTTTTCATTCCGCTGAGCTTTGTCATGTTCTTTTCGCAACCGGTGCTTAATTTGCTTCCTATATTGAAAATGTAGGCTTCTACGTTCACTCCCTCCCCTGCAATTATTCTGGCAATGGCCAAGGCGTCTCCGCCGTTGTTTCCTGGACCTGCGAAAACAACCACACGGCGTTCTTTGCCGAAACGTTGCAAAATCTCCTTGCTCATGGCAACGGCGGCGCGTTCCATAAGGTCGTAAGAATCTACCGGCTCATTCTTGATGGTGTATGCATCAAGTTCCCGCAGTTGTTTTGAAGAGAAAATTTTCATTGATGCAAATATAAGAAAAACACGGCAGTTATTTGACAGGGGTAACTGAAATGTTTCCCGATTTGTTTGCCACGAGTTTCACCTTTTTAAGGCAGTGGTTGGTGTGGTCGAAAAGCAGGCTGGGGTTGTATGCCCTGCCGTTTATCCTTATTTCAAAATGTAAGTGTTCCGTTGTGGCCCTGCCTGTTCTTCCTGTGAGGGCTATCACTTGCCCGGCCTTTACCCAGTCTCCCACTTTCGCAATGTTTTTTGAATTGTGCGAGTAAAGCGTCTCCAGTCCGGAGGCGTGCCTTATTACAATCACGTTTCCGTATCCGCTGTATCTTTTAGCGAACCTCACCTTGCCGGCAAAGGCGGCTACAATATTGTCGTTGGCCTTTGTCTTCAAATCAACCCCGCTGTGCCTGCGCTTTCCGCCGTAAGGGCTGATGAGTTTTGCGTCGGGCAGGGGATAGCTCCAGTCCTTGTCGCCGTATTCCGCGAAGTTTATTGTGATAGAGTTTGCCTTGTCGAATAGTCCCGGTGTTTTTGCGCTCACAACACCTTGTTCGCTCGCCGTAAGTTCCCTGTTAAGGTCTATCACGGCATTTTCGTCTTCGTCAACTTCCTCGTCCTGCCCGTCGCTTATTTCCACGCCAACGCTTTTCCCCCTGTCGGTGAAAGTGAACAAGTGCCGGCTTTCACGTGGTTTCCCACTTTCACCAAGTTTTGGGCGTTGTTCCCGTAAACGGTTTCCAAACCCTTGGAATGTCTCACGACGATTACGTTGCCATAGTTTGGCAAATTTCGGGAAAGCCTCACCATTCCGGCAAACATAGCCTTTACAGCATCGCCTTTCTTTGTCTTTATGTTCAGCCCCTTTGCGGTGGCTTCGGCTTTTCCCACAGGGAGCGGGAATGAGTAGTCGCTTTCTTTCAGAGTGGAGAAATCAACGGTGAATGATTTGGATTTGGCAAACAGGCCTGGCGTGGCAATGTTTATCTGCTGCTTTTCTGCCGGGGTGAAGTCGCGGTTTTCCTCTACGCTTGATGAAAACAGTAACATCAAAAGGAGAATCGGAATATACTGTAAGCTTTTTGTTTTCATGTCTGTTGTCTGATTATTATTCCTGAAAATATTCTGCCGGAGTTTGTCCCCAGCCGGCGTGCCGAGAAAAAGTCCGTTGGGTTGTTGTACGTGCATATTCCGGCGGCGGATATGTTGTCGGCGCATATCCCCGCGCATTCCAATTGTATGGCGTTTGCTTTCCACAAGTCTATATGCCATTTGCCGTTCATGCGCCCTGCAATTTTGCTCATGTCAAAGCCTTCGTTTCTGAAAGCTTCATACACATCTTCCCCGACTTCAAAAGCCTGGTACGAAATGGAGGGGCCTATAACGGCTTTGCAGTTGGCGGTGTTCAGTCCCATGCTCTTTTTCAAATCCTCCACGGCGTTGAGCGTAATCCGCTTCATTGTGCCGCGCCAGCCTGCGTGAATTGCGACAACAGCCTGCGGGTTATCAAAATATATCAGAACTGGAACGCAGTCGGCCGTTGAAACGCCTATGCAAAGCCCGCTTTCCTGTGTGGCAATATAGTCGAAGCCGTCGAGCTTTTCTTTGCGCCGCAGTTCCGGCAATTCCAAAAAATCCTTGTCAACTACCATACCCCGGCTTTCGTGAACCTGATGCGGAAAGAGCAATGCGCTTTCTTCTATCCCGAGCTTTCCGCACAGGGCTTTCCTGTTTTGGGATATGGCTTCCGGCGAGTCTCCGCAATAAGGGTTTATGTTAAACTCCCCATAGTTCCCTTTGCCGTATCCGCCGTGGCGCGTGGTGCTGAAAGCAATCACTTCCGGGGACAGGTCGTAGGCAAGCAGTTGGGGGATTTCCATACTTAATAGTCTGTGTATTCGTCTTCCTCTTCGTCGTCTGCCCCATCTGTCAAGTCCACGGAATCCTCCGCTTCTTCAAGCCCGGCAAGCGTTGAAGCCTCGCGGCGGCGGTGCACGAGATGTTCCGTCTGAACGGCTTCGAGTTTGTTGCTTTCGCTGTTCAGTTCTTCCCAAAGGGTGTCTTTAAGAGTGTCCGTTCCTTTGTGGGCCACCGAGGATATGAACACCACAGGAACGTCTATGTTCACGTGGGGCTTTATAAGCTCTATGGTCTCGTCGTCCACCGTGTCGCATTTTGTTATTGCCACAACCCGGTGCTTGTCGAGCATTTGTGGGTTGAACTGGCGCAATTCGTTCAGGAGTATGTCGTATTCCTTGTTTATGTCATCGCAATCAATGGGGATTAGGAACAGCAGCAGCGAGTTTCGCTCAATGTGGCGCAGGAAACGGAGTCCAAGCCCTTTGCCCTGGCTCGCCCCCTCGATAATACCGGGAATGTCGGCCATGACGAACGATTTGTCATCGCGGTAGTTCACTATCCCCAAGCTTGGCTCAAGCGTGGTGAAAGGGTAGTTTGCTATTTTGGGGCGCGCCGCCGAAAGTG
>CAKRMO010000169.1 GCA_934364765.1 uncultured Bacteroidaceae bacterium
CCGCTGCTCCCCGACGAGACCGTGAGGGTGGAGATTTCAGAGGATGCGGACGGAGGCAGAACCGTGAAGGTGGGGGACTGACATCTGCGGTGCGGATAGCCGTTGCCTGTAAAAAGGGACTTAACCGCAGAATGTTCACGCGTAATTGAAAAACTTTCCGTAAGTTTGCAGATAAGTTAAATTGAAAAATCCTGATATAATGTTTGATGTTAAGCAATGTCTCAACGACAGCGAGAAAAAAATGTCCCAGGCCGTAAAGCATCTTGAGGAAATATTGGCGCGCATACGCGCCGGAAAGGCAAATGTGGAAATCCTCGACGAGGTAAGGGTGGAGAGCTACGGCACAATGATGCCCCTCAACCAGGTTTCGGCAATCACCACGCCCGACGCACGCACCATAGCGATAAAGCCGTGGGACAAGAGCATGATGCGCCCCATTGAAAAGGCGATTATAAACTCGAACGTCGGAATTATGCCCGACAACAACGGCGAGATAATACGCCTCACAATTCCGCCACTCACGGAGGAACGCCGCAAGGAGCTTGCAAAGCAGTGCAACAAGGAGGGCGAGACAGCCAAGGTGAGCATACGCAACGTGCGCCGCGAGGCCATCGAAAAACTCAAAAAGTCGGTGAAGGACGGAGTGAGTGAGGACAACGAAAAGGATGCGGAGCAGACTTTGCAGAAGGTGCACGACAAATACATTAAGCAGGTTGACGAACTTCTTGCAATAAAGAACAAGGAGATAATGACCGTCTGAGCTTATGCAGGGAACGGTTATCCGCACCGCCGGAAGCTCCTGCCTTGTGCGCACGGCCGATGGTGGCGATGTGGAATGCACTGTGCGCGGAAAGTTCCGCCTCAAGGGCATCCGCACCACCAACCCCGTGGCTGTGGGCGACAGGGTGGAGATAACCGTGTCGCCCGAAGGGGGCGGCATGATTGTAGGTCTGGAGGACAGAAAGAACTACATAATTCGCAAGGCAACAAACCTTTCAAAGCAGAGCCAGATACTCGGCGCGAACATCGACATGGTTTTGCTTTTTGTAACCGTGGCGCGTCCCGAAACGCTCACCACTTTCATAGACCGCTTCATTGCCTCGGCGGAGGCCTATGGCGTGGATGTGGTGCTGGCTTTCAGCAAAACCGACATATACACCCCGCAGGAAACCGAAAGGATGAACGCCCTCGCGGCTCTGTACGAGGACATCGGCTATCGCACGGTTAAATTCTGCGCCCTCAATGGCGCGCCCGCCAATGTGCTTGAAGTTTTGAAGGACAAGGTTACGCTCATAGCCGGAAACTCCGGCACGGGAAAGTCAACGCTTGTAAACGCCATTGTCCCCGGCGCGGGAGCGCGCACCTCGGAAATTTCCGAAAGCCATCTTACAGGCATGCACACCACAACCGACAGCCGCATGTATTTCCTGCCGCATGGCGGGGCGGTGATAGATGTGCCGGGCATAAAGGGCTTCGGAACTTTCAACATGAGGCGCGAGGAGGTGAGCCACTACTTCCGCGAACTTTTCAGCATTGGCAGGGAATGCCGCTTTGGCAACTGCACGCATACCGGCGAGCCGGGCTGTGCGGTGAAGAAGGCTTTGGAGGAGGGCAGGGTGGCGCGTTCGCGCTACGCTTCCTATCTCAGCATGCTCGAAGACGGCGGGGAGGCCAAGTACCGTGAGGCGTATTAAGAGCTATTGCATTAACTGACAGATATAAACAACAGAAAATGAAAACGAGAATTATATTCGCCGCCGCGCTTGCACTTGCGGCGGGGATGAACGCCCAAGCGGCAAACAAAACCCCTGTTGTGAAAAACGTGAAGATTGCCGGACATCCGGGCATGATTATAGACCGCGTGGTTTCGCAGCGTATAATGAAAGAGGATGTGAAGAGGCTTGTGGACGTGTTTGCCACAAAAAAGGAGGCATCGGCATGGCAGTCGGAGTTTTGGGGAAAATGGGCGTTGGGCGCGTGCGCACTTTACGAATACAACCATGACGCGGCTTTGTACGAACGCATCAAGAAATCGGCGGAAGACCTGATGAAACTCCAGGAAAAGAGCGGGTACATCGGAAACTACTCCCCCGAAAGGCAGCTCAAGGAGTGGGACATCTGGGGACGCAAGTACGTTATCCTCGGACTGCTTTCGTGGTATGACATCTCGAAGGACAAGAAGGCTGTTGCGGCGGCTTGCCGGCAGCTTGACTTCCTCACGGCGCAGCTCAAGGAGAAAAACCTCTCGCTTGTGGAGACGGGCAACTATCGCGGCATGCCGAGCGCGTCGATACTCAATGCCGTGGTGAAACTCTACAACATAACCGGCAACAAGAAATACCTGCAACTCTCCGAAAGCATCGCGGGCGAGATAGAATCCCCCAAAGGCCCGCAGATACTGTCGAAAACCTTGCAGGGAATACCCATGGCAAACCGTTTCCCCCACGAGGGTTCGTGGTACAACTATTCAAACGGGCAGAAAGCCTACGAAATGATGTCGTGCCTTCAGGGAATGCTCGACCTCTACCGTGTGAACGGGGACAAGAAGCTTCTTGACGGTGTCGGCAAGGCGGTGGACATGATTATTGCGCAGGAGATAAACATAACAGGCTCGGGAAGCGCAAGGGAGTGCTGGTATGGCGGCGAGCGGGTGCAGACACGCCCGGCGATATACGAAAACGAGACCTGCGTAACGGTTACGTGGCTCAACCTCCTGCGCCGTATGCTGCTCATAAGCGGCAATGCACGCTATGCCGACCTTATGGAACAGGCGATATATAACGCCCTGTTCGCCTCGCTAAAGGATGACGCCTCGCAGATAGACAAATACACCCCGCTCGAGGGCGAGCGCACAAGGGGTGAGGAACAGTGCGGCTTACCGATAAACTGCTGCAACGCCAACGGCCCGCGCGGCTTTGCCACCATTCCGCAGACAATATATAATGTAGGCGACGGTAAGGTGGACGTTAATTTCTATATGCCTTCGGAGGCAGTTGTTTCTCTTGGCGGCAAGGCCGGCGAGGTGGCTCTTGTGCAGAGCGGCGACTATCCGCGCACCGACGTGATGGAAATCAAGGTAAATCCCAAGGCTTCCGCAGAATTTGCCCTGCGCCTGCGCATCCCCTTCTGGGGGAAGGGCACTCAGGTGAGCGTGAACGGCACAAAGGCGGAAGGCTCTGTGGAGAAAGGCTATCTGGCAATCAACCGCAAATGGAACGCCGGCGATGTGGTGAAAATCAAGTTTGATATGCCGGCGCGGCTTGTCAAGAAAAACGATTGCGACGCCATTGTGCGCGGGCCGATAGTGCTTGCACGCGACAGCCGCTTCAACGGCGGCGACATAGACGAGGTTGTGAACATCCCCAACAAGAATGGAATTGTGGATGTGAAGCCTTCCGCTGCCCCCGAATGGGCGTGGCTGAGTTTCAAAATACCCGTAATTCTCGGCGTGGACTATATAGACTACGGCAAGCCCGTGGAAGTGGATTTCTGCGACTTCGCATCGGCGGGAAACTCGTGGAAGCACGGAGAGCGTTACCGCGTGTGGCTCCCCGAGGCTTACGACAACGAGACAAAATAACGGCACTTTTGTAAGCTGTTACAATTAGAATGATAACGGTTCGTATACGGCACAAGGGCATACGGACCGTTATTGTTTAACCAGTTGAATATCAACTAGTAATATATTGTATGATTTTGTCTGATAACCTTGTGGTTTTCAGTGTATTGCAAGTGGCAGAAAAAAGGTCTGATGTGGTTTGAATTATGTCTGATATAATTT
>CAKRMO010000170.1 GCA_934364765.1 uncultured Bacteroidaceae bacterium
CGGCATAGGCTCGCGCATAAACACCCCCGCCGTGGGGCTTTACGTTGACAATATGCCGGTGATGGACAAAAGCTGCTTCGACTTTTTCATGCTCGACATCGACCGCGTGGACGTGCTCAACGGCCCGCAGGCAACGCTCTACGGACGCAACACAATGGGCGGGCTGATACGCGCATTCACAACAAACCCCATGCGGACGCAAGGCACAACCGTCAGCATTGGGGCAACGGGCAGAACTTCGGGAAGGCGCATCTCGGCCATAACACGCCAAAAGGTGAACGACAAAGCGGCATTTACCGCCGGGGGCTATTATTCCGCCGAGAACGGCTTCTTCCGCAACGACTCCACAGGGCGCAAGGCCGACGGCTCGCACGAGGCGGGGGCAAAGGCACGCCTTGTTTACCAGCCCACGCGCCGCCTGTCGTTCGACCTGCAACTAAACTACAACTACACCGACCAGGGGGCGTACCCCTATTACTACACAGGCAAGTCGCCATCCTCAGCCTCCGCCGAGGCTTATCCGCAATACATAGGCAAGCTGACGGCAAACCGCGAGGGCAGATACCGCCGCAACTCCGTTGCCGCAGGGCTTGGGGCTGACTACAAATTCGCCAAAGGCACGCTCTCGTCAATAACTTCATGGCAGTTCATGCAAGACCGTATGTTCATGGACCAAGACTTCCTGGCCGCCGACATCTACTCTCTGACACAACGCCAGCGGAGCCACGCCATAAGCGAGGAGATAACCTACAAAACCACAAGCGCAAGCCGATGGCAAAGCGTGAGCGGGCTTTTCGTGATGCACCAAAACCTGCGCACGAAATCGCCCGTCTCGTTCTATCAGGACGGCATGGCAATGCTCAACGCCAACCTCGCAAGGGCAATCCCCGCCGTGTCGTACGAAAACCCCTACACCCACAAGCCGATGAGCGTTGACATGAGCCTGTCACTCACAGACCCCACAATGACATTCGACGGACGCTACAAAACGCCGGTGAGCAACTATGCCGTGTTCCACCAAAGCACAATAAAGGACTTTTTCGCCAAGAACCTTTCGCTGGTGCTGGGACTGCGACTCGACATGGAGCATCAGAGCCTCAGCTACAACATGAACGCCGCAGACGTGAACTACACCTTTTCCACTTCCATGAGCCAGCCGGCAAAACTCACCGCACGCCCCATGGTGAAAGGCGCGAGAAAGGACGACTACATACAGCTGCTGCCAAAAGCCGCCCTGCTATACGGCCTCGGCAACCGCACCGGGAACATCTACCTGTCGTTCTCGAAAGGATACCGTTCGGGAGGCTACAACATACAAATGTGTTCGGAGCTGGCGCAAACCCAGATGCAGGGCGACATGATGCGCGGCGTGAAAAACTACTGCGACAACCTTTTTCAGGGACTTATTGACAACGCCCGCAACGAAGCACTGCGCGAAATGTTCACAGGCATAAAGGAAAAAATCGACAACAACATTCCCGACATAAACGCACCGGGGGCGAAAACGCTGCGCTACAAGCCGGAGTATTCACTGAACTACGAAATCGGCACGCACCTTAACCTGCCCGGCATCGCACTGCAAATAGACGCCGCCCTATTCTATATGTCCACAAGAAACCAGCAAATCTCCCACTTCTCCGCCAACGGCCTTGGAAGGCAAATGGCAAACGCGGGCAAAAGCAACTGCTGCGGGGCGGAACTCGGGCTGCGCTCGTCCATGCTTGACGGAAAACTCGGCGTATCGGCATCCTACGGTTTCACCCACTCAACATTCCGCAAATACAACGACGGCAAAAACAACTACAAGGGCAAGTTCGTGCCCTTTGTGCCGATGCACAACATGAGCGTGGCGGCAAACTACCGCATCGGCCTTGACAATTACGCCCTGTCGATAGGCGCGGACGTTACCGGGGCGGGAAGAATATACTGGACCGAGGACAACAAATCATGGCAGGACTTTTACGCCACAGCAGGGGCGCACATAACCGCCGAGACAAAGGGCGTAAGGCTGAACGTTTGGGGAAAGAACGTCACAGGCTCGAAATACAACGTGTTCCACTTCGAGTCCATGAACCGCGGCTTCGAGCAGCACGCCGCCCCATGCCGCTTCGGGGCCGACCTCACGCTTGATTTCTGAGTTTCACGCCCAAACTCCGCCGCGTTTCAAAAAATATTAGCAATTTTGCATCACGAAACAATGTACGCCAACGCGGAACTATACAAACCAAAACATAAGAAGATGAAGAAATATCTCTTTTTAATCGCATCTGCGCTCCTGCTGCTCGGAAGTTGCTCCTCCGTGCCTGTTACGGGACGCAGACAGCTCAACATCGTAAACGACAGCGAGGTGCTGAGTTCCAGTCTCACAGAGTATCAGAGCTACATGAAGACCGCCAAGAAAAGCACAAACGCTGCTGAAACGGCACAAGTGGAGCGCGTGGGCAAGCGCATTGCCGCCGCAACCGAGGCCTATCTGAAAAGCCACGGCGGCGAAAGCGAGATAAAGAACTTTTCATGGGAGTTCAACCTTGTGCAGAACAACGAGCTTAACGCATTCTGCATGCCGGGCGGAAAAATCGTGGTTTACGAGGGGCTTATGAAGATTATATCCAAGGACGACGAGCTTGCCGTTGTTCTCGGACACGAAGTGGCCCACGCCGTGGCAAAACACAGCAACGAGCGCATGAGCCAGCAGGTTCTCGCACAATACGGCGCGGGCATTCTGGGGCAGGCTCTTTCGGGAAAAAGCGCGGCGATACAGCAGATAGCCGGGCAGGTTTACGGTCTCGGCGCAAACTACGGCGTAATCCTGCCGTTCTCGCGCAAGCACGAAAGCGAAGCCGACAACATAGGGCTTGTGTTCATGCGCCTTGCAGGATACAACCCTGAAGTGGCGATTGAGTTCTGGAAAAAGATGTCGTCTTCGTCCACATCAAGCGTTCCGGAAATAGCAAGCACCCACCCGAGCGACACACGCCGCATTGCCGACATAGAGAAGGAACTGCCGAGCGTGATGAAAAACTACCAGCCGCTCGCGGAATTTGCCAACACCGGCACAAATGCAAGCGCCGCAAGCAGCACAGCGACAAAGACGGTGCATTTCTCATCGAAGAAAAAGGCAACAACGGCAAAGAAAACCACAAGCAGGAAAAAATAAGGCTTGCAGCCACAAACGCAATGCAGCCCCGCAAAAATGGCGGGGCTGCATTTTTTACGCCGTTTCCAGCCTACGGAATTTCGGACTTTCCGCTGATTTTTCACATCTTCTTGATTTCCAATTTATTACGAGGTTTTGAATTGCTTTTGCAAGTTCTTGTTTTTCAGATGTTTGAAACGGCGAAAAAAAGGTCTGATGTAGTCTGGATTATATCAGACATAATTTTTCCTGCATAGGACGTAGTTTTTTCCATGTCCCATGTAGTTTTCGGAGGTCCTGCTTACAGCCTTCGCGGAATGGCTGCGGCGTTACCGCCTCCCCCTTCTGATTTTCGCAAACAGCGGCATGATGACACACCGCCCAAACAGCGCACCCGCAACAACGCCCACCGCATCGGCGGCAAAGTCCATCCATTCCCCGCTGCGGCACGTGGTGAGGTTTTCCTGCATCACCTCAATCAGCCCGCCCATGGCCACCGGCAGCAAAACGCTGACAGCAAAAAGCGCAAACGGCTTCAGGCTGGTGCGCGAGCGGCAGTATTCCGTCCAGAACACCATGCCGAGGGCAAGGTAGAGGGCTATGTGGGTCCACTTGTCAATAAAGCCCACGCCGCTCAA
>CAKRMO010000171.1 GCA_934364765.1 uncultured Bacteroidaceae bacterium
GTCTATGGCTTTGTCGGGCTGGCATCTGTCGGATATGTAGCGGTCGGTGAGCGAAACGCAGGCCTCAAGTGCTTCGTCGGTATAGCGCACATTGTGATGGTCCTCGTACCTGTCCTTGATGTTGTGGAGAATCTGCAGTGTCTCCTCGTATGAAGTCGGTTCTACAATAACCTTTTGGAAACGTCTTTCGAGTGCGCCGTCCTTTTCTATCGACTTGCGGTATTCGTCCATTGTGGTTGCGCCGATGCACTGTATCTCCCCGCGTGCAAGAGCCGGCTTGAGAATGTTGGCGGCATCCATTGTGCCGGGGGCTGAACCTGCGCCGACAATGGTGTGTATCTCATCGATGAACAGGATTATGTCGGGGTTTTTGCGCAGTTCCTCAAGAAGTCCGCGAATGCGCTCCTCGAACTGGCCGCGATATTTTGTGCCGGCAACGAGTGAAACCATGTCGAGCGCAACAACGCGCTTGTGCAGGAATGTGCGCGGCACTTTGTGTTCCTTTATCCTTATGGCGAGGCCTTCCACAATCGCGCTTTTGCCAACCCCCGGCTCGCCTATAAGCACAGGGTTGTTTTTCTTGCGGCGGTTCAGGATTTGCGCAATGTGCTCAATTTCCTTTTCGCGCCCCACCACGGGGTCGAGCTTGCCTTTGGCGGCGGCGTCAGTGAGGTCGTAGCCGAAATTGTTTATCACCGGCGTTTCGTTGCCGGGTGTGGGCTTGAACTCCGCCGGCCGTGCCGCGCCCTTTTTGCCGTGCTCCTCAATTTCCTCATCTTCCTCGTCGTCGCTGAACCCGAAACCGGCGTTCACGTCGGGCTTCATCGCAAGTATCTTGTGCACCGATTCGTATGTAACGTCATTGTCGTTAAGTATCTTGCATACAATGTTGCCGTTGTCCTTAAGCAAAGCCAGCAACAGGTGTTCGGTGTCAAGGCAGCGGCTGTGGAGCAGTCGCACTTCGAGTGTGCCGCCACGGAGAATTTTGGCGGATGCGGGCGAGAGCACTATCTCGCTGAAAATGTCGGTGCGCGTGTTGCCGGTCTCCTCGCTGAGTTTTTCCTCAATCCCGCGCTTTATGTCGTCAAGCCGCAGGTGGAACTTGTTGAGTATGTCTATGGCCTTGCCCGAATTTTCGCGCAGCAGCCCCAGGAACAAATGCCCCGGCTCTATGGTGCGGGACTGCAGCCGCTCGGCTTCTTCCTTGCTGTATATGAGAATTTGGTTTACTCTTGGTGAAAACTGATTGTTCATGTTTGGAGACTTTCCTTCCGTGCAAAGGTATTAATAAATTCAATAAGATATACTGCAAAGCCTGTGCCAAAGACTTGGGCGAAATCTTTTTGCCGTGATTTTGCCCGGTCTGCCCTTGTCCGGAACAGGGGGGAAGCCATATTGTTTTCCAGAGGGTTGCAAGGGGCGGAAAAAAGGTCTGATGTAATTTGAATTATGTCTGATGTAATTTTTCCTGCGTCCTATGTAGTTTTTCCTACATCAGACATAGTTTTTTCATATCAGGCAAAAAATTTCCGGTCATGCTGCTACCCGGTTGCAAAACCGTTTTTTGTGGAAATCCCGCCCCGAACCTGTGCTTTGTCTGGAATTATTGCTAATTTTGTAAGGTGTGTGCAACTGCCACTTCCGCTTATCAATGAATGAGAGTAAAAACATAAAGGTTTACCGTGCTTCCGCAGGCAGCGGAAAGACGTTCACGCTTGTTTCGGAGTATATAGCCCTTGCCATCTCCGCCCATGCAGGCTCGTCGGCGTTTGCCAACATTCTTGCCATCACCTTCACCAACAAGGCCACGGGGGAAATGAAGATGCGCATTCTCAACACCCTTTGGAACATAGGCGGCGGGCTTCCGCAGGGAAACGCCTATGTGGAAAAGGTGGGCGAAATACTTGGGGGCAGGTTCAATGCAGAGGAGATAAGGGAACGTTGCGCCACCACGCTGCGGCACATCCTGAACAATTACGACTTTTTTGACGTAAAGACTATAGACTCATTCTTTCAGGGGATAGTCAGCGACATAGCCGCTATGATTGGCTATGACTCCAACCTTGAGGTCTTTTTGGATGATGACGAGGCGGTGGACTCTGCGGTGGAGAATATTGTGGCTCTGGCTGCGGAGGGGAAAAACCGTGTGCAGGCAGGGCTGCTGAAAGATTATATAGGGAAAAATCTTGAGGAAAATTTCTCATGGGACTTTCGCCGCGCCTTGAAGCGTTTCGGACTTAACGTGTGCCGCGAGGCGTATATGCGCAACGAGGCGGAGATAAACCGCGTGTTTGGCGACGCCAAGGCTTTTTCTGAAATGTACGACTGGCTGGCGGAAGAGAAAAAAAAGTCCGAGAACCTTATTTCCCACCTTGCCGACAGCATTACGATAGACTATGACAAGTTTTCCAAAGGGAAATATGTGAAGGGCTATGTCGAAAAGGCGGTGGAATGCGAGTGCGAAGGGATGAACAAGTCGGTTTCGGCTTTCTACAACGGCGACTACGGCAAGACAAAGGCTTCGCCCGAGGAAATGGATATGTGGCATTCGCAGTTTGTGGCGTTTGAGAAAGACCGCGCCCGGCTGTTCCGCCGGCTCAACAGTGCCGACCTTACGCTAAAGAACCTGAATGAGATGAGGATGCTCGAGGCCATAGACCACGAGGTGAAGAAAGAGAGCCGCGACGAAAACCGAATACTCCTCTCCAAAAGCCAGGAGCTTGTGAGCGAGCAGTTGCGCGACGGCGAAAACATTTCCTTTGTGTTCGAGCGCGCAGGGCGCAGATACCGCCACGTCATGCTCGACGAGGCGCAAGACACGTCGCAGATGCAGTTTGACAGCCTTTGGAAACTGATGTCAAACCTTTTGGCAGCCGAAGGAAACCGTTGCGTTGTGGTGGGCGATGTGAAGCAGAGCATCTACCGTTGGCGCGGAGGCGACTGGAACATACTGCAAGGCTTGGGCGAGAAATACGATGCGGAAGGGCGTTATGTGCTTGGCGACAATTACCGCAGCTGCGGGAACATTGTGGCTTTCAACAACGAGTTTTTTGAATATGTCAGGAAACTGCGCCCTGACGGCATTGACAGGATTTACTCGGATGTGAGGCAGTGTGCCAAGCGCGAACCGGCAACCGAGGGATATGTAAAGATTTTCGGAATACCATCAGACAGCGACGACGTGGAGGAGGAAAGGCTTGAAACCTTGCTCGACAACATAGAGATTGCACACGATGCCGGGGTGGACTATGGCGAAATGGCGATACTCACACGCAAGAACGACGAGATATACGCCATTGCCGATTATGCCAAGTCAAACGACGCCCCTTTCAGGATAGACACACGCGAGGCGTATAACCTGACAAACTCTGTGGCGGTGGAAATTGTTGTGGCCGCAATGAAATACGTTTACGGTGAGGTTTGCGGCAACCCCGACAATGTCAGCGGATATTTCGCCGCCCGCGAATACCGGCGGATATGCGGCGGGGCTTCTTTCGTGGAGCCGGTGTTTGAAGACGCAGACGAAAAAGCGGTGCGCGGGTATATTGAAAAGTCATTGCCGCCAAAACTCGTGAAAACCAAGAACAGCCTCGCCGAATTTCCGATAGCCGAAATGGCGATGAGACTGGTGCGTATGCTGCGTGTCTATGACATTAAGGGCGAAAGTCAGTATCTGCTGACTTTCATGGACTACATAAACGCTTACTCACAGCGCAACGCCTACGACCTGAAAC
>CAKRMO010000172.1 GCA_934364765.1 uncultured Bacteroidaceae bacterium
AAGCCCGGCGTTGTCCTGCGTGAGCAGCAGCTCCGAAGGGTTCTCCACCCCGCGCAGCCCCTCATGGCGCATTTCGTATATGCCCAGTTCGCTTGTGCTTCCGAAGCGGTTTTTTATCCCTCGCAGTATGCGGTAAAGGTAGTGGCGGTCGCCCTCGAACTGCAAAACCACATCGACAATGTGTTCCAGCACCTTGGGCCCGGCAATCACGCCCTCCTTGGTTATGTGTCCGATGAGGAACACCGGCACTGCGCTCTGCTTTGCGAACTTCAGCAATGCCGAGGCACACTCGCGCACTTGGGTCAGGCTGCCCGGTGCGCTGTCGCAGGTTTCTGTCTCGAGGGTCTGTATGGAGTCTATCACAACAAGATCGGGAGCGGTTTCGGCAATCTCGTGGAAGATGTTCTCCAACGAGGTTTCGCATACAACGAGAATGTCCGCCGTGGCGTTTTCAATGCGTTCGGCACGCAGCTTTATCTGCCGCTCGCTTTCCTCCCCGCTTACATACAGCACTTTTTTTTCGGGCATCCTCATCACGGTTTGCAGCATCAGCGTTGATTTTCCAATGCCCGGCTCTCCGCCGAGAAGTATCAGCGAACCCGGCACGATGCCTCCGCCAAGAACGCGGTTGAGTTCCGTGTCGTGGGTGTCTGTCCTTTTCTCCCCCGAAGCCCTGACTTGCGAAAGCCTCACGGGATGTGCGCGTTTTTCCGCCACTTTCGCTATTGCGGAAACGCCGCTTCTCGCAGTCGGGGCCTGTTCCGGCGCAACGCTTACCTCCTTGAACGAGTTCCACGCCCCGCACGAGGGGCATTTGCCAAGCCACTTCACGCTGTCGTAGCCGCAGTTGTCGCACACGTATGCCGTTTTGCTCTTTGCCATGTCAGTCCTTGGCTATAAGGGTGTAGTTGCTGAATGCGGAACTTTGCTTAAGAAAGTCGATGAAAGGGCGGTTGATGTTCACTTTCTTCTTCATCGCCCTCACCTTTATGTTCCTGAACCTTCCCGGGGCGGAGAACGAGAACGAAATCCTCGTGTTGCCCGGATTTTGGTCAACAAGCGCTATAAGTTCCCTTGTTTCCATTATGTCGAGGGTTGTTGCAAGGGAGCTTATCTGTATTTCGGCTATTCCCGAAGTCTTTACGTCGGCAAGGTATTCAATGTTCCTGACGTTCACGTCGAACATATTCGGGTTGAAACGCCTCGGCTCAACGGCGGCGTGTATCAGCACGGGATAGCCTTCCTTGAGGTAGTTTTGCCACTGCGCCCAGTTTTTCCCGAAAAAGGCAATCTCGCCAGTCCCCTCGAAGTCCTCGAACTGCACAATGCCATATGGGTTCCCCTTTTTGGTCATCCCCACACGCACTCCGGTAACCATTCCACCCAGCACAATGGGCCTGCCCTTGAGTTCCGCAGGATTGGAAAGTTTTGAGAACGGCGTGTTGCAAAGTTGCTCCATTATCACGGCGTAAGGATCGAGCGGGTGTCCCGATATGTATATCCCCACAAGTTCGCGCTCCTTTTCCAACCGCGTTATGTTGCTCCATTTGCCGTAGTTTGCAGGTGGCAGCGGGCGCGGGACTTCTATTCCGCCCACATCGTCGAACAGCGAATTTTGCGCCTCATTTTGCTCTTGCTGCACATTTGCGCCATAGCGCATGAGAACTTCCATGAACGTGGCGCGGTCGTTGCAGGGGGCAAGATATGCCTCGCGGTCTATTCCGAAACCGTCGAAAGCCCCGCTGACAGCAAGGCATTCCATCGCCTTTCTGTTTACGGCGTTCATGTTCACCCTTTCCACAAAATCGTAAATGTCCTTGTACGGCCCGTTCTCCTTCCGCTCGTCAACAATAGCCTTTGCCGCCGCGCCGCCCATGCCTTTGATTGCCGAAAGCCCGAATCGTATCTCGCCCTTCTTGTTTACGCCGAACTCTATGTAGCTCTCGTTCACATCGGGGCCGAGCGTGGATATTTTCATCTTCTGGCATTCCTCCATTAGCTTTGTTATCTCGCCGATGTCGCTGAACCTGCGCGTCATCAAAGCCGCCATGTATTCCGACGGATAATGGGCTTTCATGTAGGCTGTCTGATACGCCACCCACGAGTAGCACGTGGCGTGGGATTTGTTGAAGGCGTAGGAGGCGAATTTCTCCCAGTCGCCCCATATCTTTTCGAGAACCTTCACATCGTGTCCGTTTGCCGCGCCCTGCTTGAGGAACTTCGGCTTCATTTCATCCACGATCTTCTTCTTTTTCTTTCCCATGGCCTTTCGCAGCGCGTCGCTCTCGCCCCGGGTGAAGTTTGCGAGCTGGCGCGAAAGCAGCATCACCTGCTCCTGGTACACAGTAATGCCGTAGGTGTCTTTCAGGTATTTCTCCATGCAGGGTATGTCGTAGGTTATGAGCGACGGATCTTTTTTCCTGCGTATGAACTCGGGGATGTAGTCCATAGGCCCGGGGCGGTAGAGGGCGTTCATGGCAATCAGATCCTCGAACACCGTGGGGTGAAGCTCGCGCAGGTATTTCTGCATCCCCGCCGACTCAAACTGGAACGTGCCTATCGTGCGCCCCTCCTGATAAAGTTCGTATGTCTTGCTGTCGTCAATGGGAATGTTGTCGAGATCCACCACGTCGCCTGTAGTCTGCTTCACCACCTTGCAGGCTTCTTTAAGCTCCGAAAGGGTTTTCAGCCCGAGGAAGTCCATTTTTATAAGTCCCGTGGACTCGATCACGTGTCCGTCATATTGCGTAACGGCGGTCTTCACTCCGGGAAAGTCGGGGTCGTCTGCCGTGCAAACGGGCACCCAGTCGCTTATGGGGTTGCGGCATATAATGAAGCCGCAAGCGTGAATGCCTGTGCCGCGTATCGTGCCCTCCAGCATTTTCGCGTATTTTATGGTGTTGCGCTTCCTTTCGTCGGGCGAGACTTCGGCAAGCCTCAGCTCCTCTGTGTACTTTATGGCATTCGTTAGGTTCAGCTTCACGCCGTCGGGCAGTCGGTCGGGAATTGCCTTGCACAGCGCGTTGGCTTCCTGGAGCGGCAGCTTTTCCACGCGCGCCACGTCCTTTATGGAGTTCTTCGTGGCCATTGTGGCGTAGGTTATGATGTGGGCGCAGTTTTCATGCCCGTATTTGTCCATCACCCAGCGCAGCACCTTTCCGCGCCCGTCGTCGTCGAAGTCGGTGTCAATATCGGGCAGGTTCACGCGGTCGGGGTTCAGGAAACGCTCAAACAGCAAGTCATACTTCAGCGGGTCGATTTTCGTTATTCCCAGACAGTACGCCACCACGGAGCCTGCCGCCGAGCCGCGCCCCGGGCCGACGATGACGCCGAGTTCCTTGCGCGCCGCGTTTATGAAATCCTGCACTATGAGGAAGTAGCCGGGAAAGCCCATGGTCTTCATCACGTGAAGCTCGAACTTTATGTGTTCCGCCACATCCTGCGGCACGGGGTCGCCGTAGCGTTCCTTCGCGCCGTCGTATGCGAGCTTTGCAAGATAGTCTGCCTCGAACTTTATGCGGTATATTTTGTCGAATCCCCCAAGGCGCTCTATAACCTTGTCGGCTTGGTCCTTGGGCAGCGGGTTTCCGCCGTTCTCGTCGCTTGTGAACTCCTTGTAAAGCTGCTCCTCGCTTATTTTCGCCCTCCACTGCTCTTCTGTGCCGAAGTCTTCGGGAATGGGGAAGAAAGGCA
>CAKRMO010000173.1 GCA_934364765.1 uncultured Bacteroidaceae bacterium
CAATGAGGCAATGCAGGAGCTTGACAGGAAAGTGAGCGAGGCGGTGAAATATTACCGATAATGGCAAGGGTACTCTATATTAAGATGTATTTTATTCTAAAATCGGGAATTTTCATTAAAAAAGGGGGGGGGGAGAAACGTGTGGCAAAGGAAAAAGTTTGGGTTTCTGGCAATGTGTGAAACAAAAGTAGTTTAGGATATATGGCAAGGCAGAGAAATGACGGCAGGGGGCGTTTGGGGGGCAGGGCAAAGGGTGTCCCCAATAAGGTTACAGGCACTTTGAAAGATTTCATAGCAAGTCTGATAAACCAAAACAGGGTGCAGATAGAGAAAGACCTTGTTTCCTTAACGCCCAAAGAACGCTTGCAGATTATAGAGAAGTTCATGCAGTATGTGTTGCCAAAGCAAAGGGATGTGTTGCTGACAGAGGAGGCAAGGCAGCCCCCGACAGGCAGGTATGACTTTTTGCCAGATGATGTTTTGTTTGAAATGGCTGATAAAATTCAAGAGGCGGAACGCTTGGAGAGGCAGAAAGCAGAAGAGGGAGGGTAACGTTGTTCCCAAATCGGCAACCGCTATTAAAAAAAAGGGGGGGGGAGAAATATGTAACAAAGGAAAATGTTTGGGTTTGGGGTGTGAGTGTGGTGTTATGCACTTGCACCCTTTTTTAGTGTTCCAAAAGTGGGGGTGTTGTCGTTAGTTTATACCCTGTTTATACCCAAAGAAATAAAAAAGCCTTATAATCAAACGATTACAAAGCTTTCTTTGTACCCGAAGCGGGACTTGAACCCGCACAGCCATCACTGGCCAAGGGATTTTAAGTCCCTCGTGTCTACCGATTCCACCATCCGGGCCGATAGCGTTGCAAAGGTAACAAATTCCCGCCTCCTTGCAAAGCCTTCCGTGGAAATAAATCGTGTCTGTGCCGCTTGCGTTTGGGTGTGGAGGGGCGGTTTTTAGGGGTAAAGTGTTAATTTTGCACCTTGAAATTTGAAACATGGCTGTGAGGGTAAATTCTAAATACCAGCTTTTGCTTTATCTCGGCATCCTCAGCACTTTCGGGCCGTTTGTGATGGATATGTACCTTTCGGCGTTCCCGATGCTGGCGGGGCATTTCGCCGTGCCGTCGTCCATGGTGCAGCTAAGCCTCACCTCCTGCACTTTCGGGCTGGGCATAGGGCAGCTTGTGTTCGGCACGGTGAGCGACAGGCTCGGCAGGAAGACGCCGCTCATGTTCTCGCTCGTGATGTTCATGCTTTCCACTTTGGGCTGCATATTCTCGCCCACAATCATGGTGTTTGTGGCCTGCCGCTTTGTGCAGGGGCTTGCCGCGAGCGGTGGCATTGTGCTTTCGCGCTCAATTGCCGCCGACAAGTATGGCGGCAGGACGCTCGCCAATATGCTTGCCATTGTGGGCACGATAAACGGCGTGGCCACGGTGGCTTCGCCCGTGTGCGGGGGGATAATGACCGAGGACGCGGGATGGCGGGGCATTTTCTGGTTCCTGCTCGCTTTCGGTTTTGTGCTTGTCGTTTGCACGCTGAAGTTTGACGAGACGCTTCCCAAGGCGGGGCGGCAAACCCTGTCGCTGCGCGATGTGGCGGGCAGGTATCTGCGTGTGGCGAAAAACAGGGCATACACCGGCAGCGTGGCGCAGTATGTTCTGGCCATGGCGCTTTTGGTTGTTAACCTTTCGTCCGCGCCTTTCATAGTGCAGCTTCACTACCGTTTGTCACCGGGGGCGTTCAGCGTGGTGTTTGCGGTGAACGCAATAGCCTTGGCGGTGTCGGCGGGCATGACCGCCAAGTTCCGCACCATGCAGCAGGCTCTCGGCCTGGCGGCAAAGGGCGCGCTGCTGTTTTCCGTGCTGCTCGGCGTGGCGTTCGGCGTGGGCTGCGGGTTTCTGGTTTACGAATGTCTTGTGTTCTGCATATACCTTATGATTGGCATCGCCATAACGTCGTCTAATGTGCTGGCGATGGACAGCGAGCGCGGCAACGCGGGCATTGCCTCCGCCATATTGGGCGGCATGGCTTATGTGGCGGGCGGCGTGGTTGCGCCGTTTGTGGGTATAGGCGGGAACATAATGGCAAACACGGCATTGTTTTTCATTGCCGGCTCGCTTTGCTCCTATATCCTTTGGAGGTTTTCAATGGCGGGTTTTGCTGGCGGGGCGCGGGATTGAGCGTTGTGCCGGTGCAATTGAAGCTGCCGGCTTTTTAATGCCTGTGTATTTTTGGAATTTGTTTTTGTTACGCAAAAACTGCGGAAAACAGGTTGTCATGTCGTAAAAAACACTCATTTTGTTCCTCAATTCATAGATTTTGTTCCTGTAGCCATATTTTCGGGGGGGGGTAATTGCGACCTTTGCATGACAAAACAACAGCAATTACAACAAACATCATTAACAATTAAAACCGACAAAATCATGAAGGTAAAAAATCTACTTTTCGCATTGGCGGCAATGCTCTTCGCCGCCACGGCAGCCGCGCAGAAATTTCACAGTGTGCAAAGTCCGGATGGAGACATAACAACAGCGGAGGGCGTTCGTTACTATCTGTACGATGACGACAATACTGCAATGCTCGTAGGATGTCGAGACTTCGCTGAAGAAAGTTACGAAATCCCCCAATACGTAACAGGCAAGGATGGAACCAAATATGAGGTTACGGAGATTTACAGAGAGGCTTTCTTAAAAATAAACAGCCTTGAAAGCGTAACTATCCCTAAAAGTGTAAAAGTTGTCGGTTACAGTGCATTCGGGAAATGCAAAAAACTCAAGACGGTGAACTCTCCCAACACCTTTATGGGTTATGTAGGTACCGGTGTGTTCGATGGCACGCCGTGGCTTACAGACTACAAGGCAAAATACAAAAACCAGCTTGTATATTGGTGCGGTTGGGTGATAGAAGAGTCTGGTGTCATTGACGATGAGGATCTTGAAATCCACGAGGGCTATGTGGGCATAGTTACTAAAATGTGGGAGTGCAAAAGCTATGGAGTCGTAATTCCCAAGTCGCTCGAATGGATCGAGCCTGGCGCATTTTCTCAAATGCCCAACCTGACTTATTTCTCCGTAAGCAAGGTCAATCCCTACTATTACTGGAAAGCCAAAGCGCTTTATCGCAAAAGCAACATAATATCGAAAAATTCAGGTTACGACAGAGCCGGCGATGGGAACTATCTCTCCGTTTACCCGAGAAAACAAGGCATGACAAAGCAATATATAACCGAACCGGGGGTTGTGGGAATTGATAGAGCTGCTTTCTATGGAGTGAAATATCTGAAAGAGGTAATAGTCTCTGAGGGGGTGAAATACATTGGCTCGGAAGCATTCCACGAGGTGGAAATGCTTGAGTACCTGCAACTGCCGTCAACCATTGAAGAAATGGAGGGAGCCGTAGGCGATTGCAGCAATCTGAAAACAATAGTCATACCGGCTGCCAAAAAGCCGGAGCTGCGAAGAACCGGCCAAACTTTCAGTGGCTGTTCGCCCGATCTGATCATTTACGTTCCTGCCAACTTGCTTGAGGAATACAAGGCCGACAAGGCTTATACAAACTACGCCAAGGAAATAAGGGCGATAGATTCGCAGGTTGTGGGCATCGAGCAGGCCAAGACAGGCGGCGATGCGGAGGTAAAGGCGATATATTCCACCGACGGCACGCGCCTCAACGCCATGCAAAA
>CAKRMO010000174.1 GCA_934364765.1 uncultured Bacteroidaceae bacterium
GTCTTATATTGAAAGGTGTGCGATATGATAACGTTTTGTGTGTCAATAGGTTGCGGTTTTATTAGGGCGAATGGCGTTTTTTGCGCAAAATAATTGTTGTGTTTGTTGTGGGGGCGGTTCGTGTTTTTTTGTAAGTTTGCAAACTGTTTGTGGCAAAAAGCCAATGTCGTACCAAGAAAACTAAATTCTAAGAGATACAAACAATGAAGAAAACAGTCATCACGGCATTCCTTGCCGGCGCGTTTGTGTTTGCGAACGCCCAAAAGGAGCGGCCCTCGTGGATCAGCAATGTGAAGTTCAGCGGATATGCGCTCACGCAGTATCAGGCGAGTTTCCAAAAGGGCAACGAGTCGAACTCATTTAATATACGTATGCTTCGTCTTGCACTCGACGGGCGCATAGCGGGAGACTTTTACTGGAAGGCGCAGTTGCAGTTCAACGGCAACACGGGCAACCTCGGAAGCAGTCCGAGAATGGTTGACCTGTTTGCCGAGTGGCAGAAATACGACTACTTCCGCGTAAAGGCGGGACAGTTCAAGCGTCCTTTCACTTTCGAGAACCCCATGAACCCGATAGACCAGGGCTTCATGAGCTATTCGCAGAATGTAACCAAGCTGGCGGGCTTTAACGACCGCAACGGCTCTCACGCAAGCAACGGCAGGGACATCGGCGTGCAGTTCCAGGGCGATTTCCTTAAAAACGCGTCGGGCAGGAACCTTTTGCACTACCAGGTGGGCGTTTACAACGGGCAGGGCATAAACGTAAAGGACGCCGACCAGCAGAAGGACGTTATCGGAGGCCTGTGGGTGATGCCGGTGAAAGGCATGAGGATAGGTGCGTTTGGCTGGACGGGCTCGTATGCCCGCAAGGGGAACATTGATGCCAACGACCCGGAAAACAAACTCACAAGGACGCGCCGCCTGCAACAGAGACGCTATGCGTTTTCGGCCGAATACAGGGTGAGCGACTGGACAATGCGCACCGAATACATCCATTCCACAGGCTACGGCTTCTCGACCACTTACCAGAAGGAGAGCGACGCGAAGGACATCACCGTGAACCTTGCCAACGGCAACAAGGCCGACGGTTACTATGCCCTTGTCATAGCCCCGATTGTCAAGGAGAAGCTCCACGCCAAGGCGCGTTATGACCTTTACCGCCCGGCGGCGGACTGGGGCAAGGCAAAGACAATGTATGAGGCGGGACTCAACTACAATTTCTCCAAGAACATACAGGTGAACGCCGAATATGCCTTTGTGAACGACCGCTCGCTGAGCAAGCACAACTATTCCATGGCGGACGTGGAGCTTGACTTCAGATTTTGAAAACCGTATGTGCAACAGTGGCAGGTGGGAATGGTATGGGAAAATACGCAGAAGAAGAACTTTTCCTCATGTTGGATTCCCGGAAATACAGGGAGCGTCCGTTTGAACAGCGCGACCTTGATGAGGGGATGTTTGTAGTGAACCAGGTGATAGGGGAGTATTGGAAGCCGCGCTTTCTTATGGACTTCGATGCGGGATGCGCCTATGAGTTTATGTCGGCGGACGAAATTTTGCAGACGGTAACGGACGGGGACATAGACTGGGGAAGCATAATCGGCTTGCCGCAGGACGTGCTTGGTGTGACAAGGCGGCATTCTTTCCATTATCCGGGACATATATACAAATATGAGAATGGTGTTGCGGAAGTTTGCTGGCAGCTGCAGCCCGACGGCAGGTATTATATGGACGAGGACGGGTTCGGGATGACTCCCGACAAAGAAATCAACATTTATGGCGCGATTGACCGCAGGGGAATGGTTGTCAGAAAATTCTCGTTGAAGCGGTAGTTTCGCTGCTTGGTATAAAAGAGGGTGTGCATTCGATTTGTGCCCTTGTTGTAACGGTTTGCTTTTCAGTATGTGGCAAATGGCAAAAATTATGTCTGATGTAATTCAAACTGCATCAGACATAATTTTTCCTGCATAGGACATAGTTTTTCCCACGTCCTATGTTGTTTTAGGGGTATTGGGAAAGGATGGGCTATTATGGTTTTGCGCCAATTGTGGGGGCTGTGGCAACCGCCCAAAAAGCATTGCCTGAAATTACGGCGCAATCCGGGGCTATGCGATATGCCCATACAGCAATACTGTTTATTGATTATACGGCATATGCACAGAGCAGCCCCTGCGCATGAGCCACACAGCAAGGCGGATGAAGCGGTTGTTTCAGCGGGCCTCCATTCTCCTTTGCAGACTGGCTGTGATTTCCTGCGCTGCGCGTGCCGAAGCCCCAACGCCGCCCAATACGCCGGCAAGTTCCTCGTAGCCCCGAAGCATTTCGGCGCGGCTGGCATCGTCAAGGGTTATCCTCTCCAATTCCGCACGCACATTGCCGACTGTCATGCCGTCGGCGACGAGTTCCCTGACTATTCCGCGCCCGGCGATAAGGTTCACAAGCGATATGTATTTCACCTTGAGCAGCTTTTTCCTCAAAAACGAAACAATCCTGCCCATAGGGATATAGTAGCACACCACTTGCGGGACTTTGAACAAGGCAGTCTCGAGCGTGGCAGTGCCCGATGTTACAAGGGCTGACGCGGCAAAGCCGAGCAGGGCGTAGGTTTTGCACCACACAATTCCCACCTCGCCGTTTTCGAGCATCGAAGCCGGAATGTTACGCATATATATATTGTCGTCTATATTCGGCGCACCCGCCACCACAAGCTGATAGCCCTTTTTGGCGAGCGGACGTGCGGCAACGAGCATACGCCGCAGGTTGTAGTTTATCTCCTGCTTGCGGCTTCCGGCAAGCACGGCGACAATCTTCCTTGCGGGGTCCAGACCGTTCTGCGCGGCAAATTCCTCCAGCAAATCGGCATAGTGCAAGCGGCTGTAGTCATCCACCTCGTCAACTGTGGGGTTGCCCACATAATGTACGTCAACGCCGCGCTGCCTGAAGAACTCCGTCTCGAAAGGCAGTATTGAGAAAATCTCGTCAACGTATGCCTTCAGCAGCTTTATGCGGCTCTCCTTCCACGCCCACACTTTCGGGGCGATGTAATAAAACACGGGAATTGCGGTTTTCGTCTTCACGTATTTGGCAATGGCGAGGTTGAAGCCCGGATAGTCCACAAGAACAACCACGTCGGGGTTGGTTTCCAATATCTCCCTCTTGCACCTTGCCATGGCGCGGAGAATTGTGCCGGCGTGCATCACCACGCTCACCACCCCCATATATGCGATGTCGCGGTAGTAGCGCAGCATTTTCGCTCCGGCAGCCTCCATAAGCTCGCCGCCATAGGCGTAGAAGCAAGCGTCGCTGTCGTGTTCGCGCAACGCCCTTATAAGGTTTGCGGCATGAAGGTCGCCGCTCGCCTCGCCGGCTATGACAAAATATTTCATCGCTCCATCCCCCAGTTTTTCACATCGTTGAACAATTCGCGTGAGGTAACGTCAAGGGTCGTCGGCGTAATTGCCACATATCCCCCGGCAAGCGCGTGGCTGTCGGTGTCTTTCGCCCCGGGGTCGGTGTCGGTGTAATTTCCGGTGAGGAAATAGAAAGTGCCGCGCCCGGGAATTTCGCACTTTTCAAACTCGTTAAGCCAGCGGCAGTGCCCCATGCGGCAAATCCTCACGCCCTTGAACTCCTGTAGCGCGGGGAAATTCACGTTAAGGCAGGTGAGCGGCGGCATCGTG
>CAKRMO010000175.1 GCA_934364765.1 uncultured Bacteroidaceae bacterium
GTGTGGAATATATGCCAAAGAAAACCGCCGCCGAAACAATTGCCGACAGCAGCATGAACCTTGACGCCGTAGCCCCGACAAACACGCCGTCGAGCACAAAGGCAGTCACAGAGACAACAGGTATCGCCGCCGCAAAAGGCAGGTACTCCACCGCCGCCGCAACTGTTGCGCCGTCATCGGTGAGCAGCGACAAAAAGCCAGCCCCGCCCACGGCATAAACGCAGGAGAACAGCAGCGCGGCAACGGCGCACATTGCCGCCGAAACCTTAATCATCCTTGAGAAAGCCCCGGAATTGCACGCGCCCACATACTTGCCCGACAGAGCCTCCGCCGAAAAGGCAAGTCCGTCGCTTATGTACGAGAATATGACAAACAGCTGCATGAGCAAAGCATTGGCGGCGAGAATTGTGGCATTCATCCTTGCGCCGCTGACGGTAAACCACGACATCACGGCAACATACAGCAGCGTGCGGAAAAAGATGTCGCGGTTCACATTGAAGAACCTTGCGAGCGCACTGCGGTTCATAACTTCTGCCATCCCAACCCTTGGCAGGGCGGTGCTGTATTTCATACGGAACACAAGGCAGCAAAGCCCAAAGCCAACGTATTCGCCGACAACCGTTCCGGCAGCCACGCCCTCCACCTTCAAGCCCAGAACGTACACAAACAGCAAACTCGCCGCAAGGTTAGCCACATTCTGCGCTATGGCAACCGTCATTGGAGCTACGGAGTTCTGCATACCGAGAAACCACCCCGAAAAAGCGTAAATGCCAAGCACCGCCGGCGCGCCGAGTATGCATATCCTGAAATACGCAACGGCAGGCTCTTCGACCCCGGCGGGACAGTTTACCAGCGCAAACGCCGCACGGCACAGCCAAGGGCTTGCCAAAACAAAAAGCAAGCCTATGCCCAAAGCCAGAAACAGCGCCCGCGAGAACTGCAACGCCATTCCGCGAGCATCCTTGCGGCCGAAAGCCTGCGCCGTAAGCCCGCTCGTCCCCATCCTAAGGAAGCCCATAAGCCAATAAAGCACATTGAAAATCATCCCTCCCACGGCAATCGCGCCAAGATAGACCCGCGAGCCGAGATGCCCCGTTATCGCCGTGTCAACAAGCGACAGCAGCGGAACGGAAAGGTTGGACACAATGGCAGGGACGGCTATGCGCAGTATGCTGTGCACGGTTTCACCGTAAGCTGGCGTTTGAGGTTTCATTTGCTTCCCAAGTGTCTTTTCAAGTTGCAAAATTAGCGAAAATCCCGGCGTTGTGCGTAAAATCAGCTAACTTTGCGGCATGACAGCAAACGATGACGAGAAATATATGCGCCTTGCCATTGCAGAGGCACACGCCGCCGAAGAAGAAGACGAAGTTCCCGTCGGTGCGGTGGTGGTTTGCAAAGACAGGGTGATTGGCCGCGCCCACAACCTTACGGAAACCCTTAACGATGTAACGGCTCACGCCGAAATGCAAGCCGTTACAGCCGCCGCAAACTACCTTGGCGGGAAATATCTTGACGAATGCACACTCTACGTAACGGTTGAGCCATGCTTCATGTGTGCCGGCGCATTGGGCTGGGCGCAGCTCGGGCGGCTTGTTTACGGGACAGACGACCCCAAGCGCGGTTACACGCGGCTTTCGCCCAATCCGCTCCATCCCAAGACAAAGGTTACCGCCGGCGTGCTTGCCGATGAATGTGCGGAAATCATGAAAACCTTTTTTGCGGCAAAAAGATAAGGCGCGGCAACGCCCGCCCTTTTCCCGCAGCGCCTAATCCCGGCGGGCAAGATAAACAAGGTAGCAGCCCGATGCACTTATCTCTATCCTGTCGGCAGTCGCCTCGTTGAGCGTTCCCTGCCAAAACATGTCAAAGTCGTAGCAATTATACTTCAGGTTCTTGAATTTCATCTGTGTTGCGTTGAAATTGAAAACCGACACCTGCTGCCCCTTCTCAACAGCAAACGCAGCATTGTCCCTGCACGGGATGAACACGCCGTAGTCGGTGGGCATCACCGCCCAAACGCCGCACTGCAAGTAATGCACAAGAAGGCTGATGTTGCCAAGCGTATGGTCTTCGCGCTTTCCCGTGGCCCCGACAATCACTATGCGGTTCATGCCCCTCAGCCTCAAAAACCTCACGGCCTTTGTCTGGTCGTTGGTTTCCTGCTCGCGCTCCAAATGCAGTATTCTTGCGTATTTCCTTTTCATGGCCGCCGACAGCGAGTCGCCGTCCCCCACCACGGCGTCGAGCGTAATGCCCGCCGCGCCGGCTTTTTCGGCAGCCCCATCGCAGCACACCGTATATGCGGCACGCGCTATCCAATGTTTCACAATTTCCATATCCGGCCATTCGCCGTTTGCCAAAACCACTGCCTGCGGAACGAAATTCCGCAGGGAGAAAACCTGTTCCTGCATATCTTCCGGTTTATTCATTGTTTCTTCATCCAAGGCAAATACTTTTGCGCCTCCTCACCGTAACGGCAAGAATAACCGCACACGCAAGGGCCTCCGACAGCGGCACTGCAAGCCAAAGCCCGCGCACCCCCATAACACCCGGCAGCAATACGAATACCGGCACAAGGAATATCAGCCCGCGCAACAGCATGAACCAAACCGACTCCCTTGCACGCTCCACGCTCTGCCAGAAACCTATGACCACTATGTTGAGCGAAAAAAGTACGAAGCTGACGGCGAAAAGCGGGAAGCCCTCAGCCGCTATGCGGAAAGCGCAAGTGCCGGACTCGAGGAAAAGCCCCACCAAAGGCTTGCACGCCACCGCGCCTGCCATTGTCATCAAACTTCCGCAAATGGCGGCAAGCGCCACGGCGAACACGAAAGCCGACTTTACCCTCGCCGCATTGCCAAGGCCGAAATTGTAGCTCACAATGGGCAACTGGCTCTGGGCAATGGCGTTTGCAAACATGAACACAAGCGGGAACATATAGCAGCACGTGCAAAACGCCGCCACGCCGTCCTCGCCGAGCATACGCATGAACATATAGTTTCCGGCTATCATCATGCAGGTTATCGCGCCCTCGCCAATAAACGTAGGGAAGCCGAGTTTCATCATGTTGGCAGTGTTCCTCGCGGTAAGCCGAAGTGCCGTGGCGGAAAACTTGGGCTTGTACAAATGTATCTTCCTTGACAAAAACAGCAAGTACACCATCACCATTACCGCGCCCACGCCGCAGGATATGCTCGTAGCCGCCGCCGCGCCGGCAATTCCCCACTTGAGCCGGAACACGAACAGCCAGTCGAGAAACATATTGAGCAGCGACGGCACAACGTTCACCATCATGGCGTATTTCGGCGAAGCGTCGAGCCTTATCACAAACGAGCCTTCAATCATTATCACCTGAAACAGCGGATAAAGCACCAGCCAATGCAGATAGTCCGTAACATACGGGCAAAGCAGCTCGGACCCGCCGAAAAGGAAACACAACTCGCGCGGCCATAACAGCATCACCACCGCCAGCGCAACCATAGGCACAAACGGCACAGTCAACGCCTGGGTTACGTTTATGCACGCCGCCTTGGTGTTGCCCTGTGAAAGGTGAACCGCACCCACCACCGACACACCCGAAGCGAACATCAGCGAGAACGAAGAGGATATAAGGAATATCGGAGCGGCTATGTTCACCGACGCAAGCGCATCACTCCCCACCCCACGCCCTACAATCAT
>CAKRMO010000176.1 GCA_934364765.1 uncultured Bacteroidaceae bacterium
TGATTTGGCGGTAGCGTTCGCGGTAGGGGGTGAACGCCACCCCGCCGTGGAAGAACACCTCAAGGTTTGGCCAAACCTCGTTTATGTGGCTCTTGCCCGATATTTCGAGCACACGGTCGAGCACCGAGAGCATCCACGACGGCACGCCGCTTATGTTGGTAACGTTCTTGTTTATTGCCTCGCGGGCTATGCGGTCGCGCTTGGTCATGAAGTCGGAAAGGAGTGCCGTCTGCTTTTTCGGCACTCTTATCATGTTTACAAGCGGATTGATGTTTTCTATGAGAATTGCCGAAAGGTCGCCCACCAGGCTGCCCGGCAGGTTGCAGTTTGGCGCGTGGCTTCCGCCCAAAATCAGCGTGCGGCCGTCGAAAATGCGGCTTCCGGGGTTGTTGCGCAGGTACAGCGCCACCGCGTCGCGCCCGCCGGCATAGTGTATGCGGTCAAGCCCCTCGCGGCTCACGGGTATGAACTTGCTCTTGTCGTTTGTAGTGCCCGATGATTTGGCATACCATTTCACGCTCCCTTTCCAAAGCACGTCTTTCCCGCCGTGGCGCATACGGTCGATGTATCCTTTTGCCTCCTCGTATGTGCCCACGGGAACTTGTGCGGCAAAGTCCTCGTATGTGCCTATGCTGTTGTAGCCGTGTGTCTTGCCCCATTCGGTCTGGGCGGCTTGCGAAACGAGGCGTTGCAGCACGCCGCGCTGTATCTCTTCCGTTTCCGTGGCGTATCTCGCTATCTGGCGCACACGCGGCATGAAAAACGGTCTTGCTATGCTTGTTAAACTCATATCTATAAGCTTGTGTAGAATGCAATGGGCATTCAATGCGCAAATTTACTTGAAAGTTTCAACATTGCGGACGTTTGTCCCCCGGCTTTATGAAAAATTACGTCTGTTCGGGACAGTAAACCGTGAAAGACAGGGTTGTCCTGTGTTCTTCATGCCATTCCGTGGGGCGGCTTGCCGCCAAAGAAGCTGCAATAGCGTCCCGGTTTGCATAAAGTGTTGGTTTACAAGACGATGCCTGATTAACAGCTGTTAGTTGTAGGGTTTTGTTTTTCAGGTGTTTGCAACCGCCGAAAAAAGGTCTGATGTAGTTTGAATTATGTCTGATATAATTTTTCCTGCATAGGACATAGTTTTTCCTGCATCAAATATAAATTTCGCGGCTTGGGTTTTGCGCCATTTGCAGAGGCGTATTGCATACGCCCAGAATGCCGCCGCCCGAGCCGCATCGCAAACTTTCCGGCAAAGAATGTAGCTTTTTGCGTGTGCATTGCGTTTGTATATATGGGCGTCGGGAGACGGGATTTCCATGCGTCGCGGCTTTTGTGCGGCGTGCTTGGCGTTTTGTCGCGAGCTTTTGAAATTCAGCGGAAAAAACACGCCGGAAGATGGCGGAAAGTGAGTTTTTTCTTTACTTTGCACCCCGAAATAAAAATGTTGGCACATTATAAATTATTCATAAGACATAAACAAAAATGAAAAGCAAATTGGTGATGATTGCCATGACGCTGTTCGGAATTGCCGCCCCCATTCAGGCGCAGGAACTGAAAAGCGGCATTGACAAGGCAAACATGGACTTGAACGTTAAGCCCGGAGACGATTTTTATGAGTATTCGGCGGGAAACTGGCTCAAAAACCACCCGCTCGATGCCGTGCACCCCATGAACGGCGCGTTTGTGGATTTGGAAGAACAGAACAACGACCGCATAAAGGGACTCGTGGCGGAATATGCCGCCAAGAAGTTGCCGCAGGGCACGGACGGGCAGAAGCTCGGCGCGCTCTACCGTATGTACATGGACAGCGTGAGGCGCAACAAACAGGGCTATGCGCCAATCAAAAAGACCCTCGCGAGAATACGCAAGGTGAAGGACCGCAAGGAGTGCGTCAGGCTCATGTTTGAGCTTGGGGCGAAAGGCTACGGCACGGAGCTGTTCGGTTTCGGTCTGGGCATAAACCCCAACAAAGCCGGGGAGTATATGTTCACTGCCTATCAGAGCGGCATAGGGCTTGATCCCGAATACTACACAAACCCCAACGGGCAGCAGAAGGCTGTTGTGGAGGCATACAAAAGCCTCATGAAGGATTATCTTAAAATGGTGGGCAACAAGGAGGCTGTTGCCGAAAAAAAGATGCAGGCCGTATTCGCCCTCGAAACCCGGCTTGCAAAAAAGAGCTACGACCAGGTTAAGCAGCGCGACCCGAAGGCAAACACGCACCTCGTAAGTTGGCGGCAGCTGTTGCAGGACTTCAAGGGCATTGACTGGAAAACGTTCTGCGAGGTGTATGGCTGGCCCTCCGACATCGACACCGTGAACGTGCGCCAGCCCGAACCGCTGCACGAGGTGGAGAACATTCTTGCAAACGCCGACCTCGAGACAATCAAGGCCAATATGGAGGTGTCGGTGGTGTCGTCTGCGGCAAACACTCTCTCCGACGCTTTCGGCGACCGCAGGTTTGAGTACCTCAAGACCACATACGGCCTTAAGGAGCAGCAGCCGCGATGGAAGCGCGCCGTGGGATTTCTCGACAGGATGCTGGGCGAGACGATAGGCAAGCTGTATGTGGAGAAATACTTCCCCGAAAGCAACAAGCAGAGGGTGTTCCTCATGATAAAGAACCTCCAGACGGCCTTTGCCGAGCGCATAAAGGAAAATACATGGATGACTGAAGCCACAAAGAAAAACGCCCTCGACAAGCTGGGCGGCATGGTGATAAACGTGGGATACCCCGACAAATGGGAGGGCTTGGAGAAATATGTGCAGGTTGACGAGAGCAAATCCCTGCGCGAGAACCTTGACCTGATAACGGTGGCTTCGCGCAAGGGCGAGGTTGAGTATTACTGGCACAGGCCCGTTGACCGCCACCAGCTCGGCTGCACGCCGCAGACGGTGAACGCATTCTATAACCCCGCGTTCAACAGCATAAACTTCCCTGCGGCAATATTGCAGCCGCCGTTCTTCGACCCCGAGGCCGACGATGCGGCTAACTACGGCGCGATAGGCTGCGTGATAGGACACGAAATGAGCCACGGTTTCGACGACCAGGGCTGCGCATACGACAAAGACGGAAACCTTAAAAACTGGTGGACTGACGAGGACAAGAAAAACTTCGACGAACGCGGAAAGGTGCTTGAGGACTGGTTCGGAAGCAAGGAAATGCAGCCGGGGCTGAAAGTAAACGGAAAGAAAACGCTCGGCGAGAACATAGGCGACAACGGCGGCATAAACATTGCCTTCCAGGCATTGAAGAACTCCATGCTCAACAACCCGCTCGGCGTAAAGGAGGGCTTCACCCCCGAACAGCGTTTCTTCCTCGCCTACGGCAGGATGTGGGCAAGCAACATAGCCCCGCAGTTCGTGGCTTACATAGTGAACAGCGACGTGCATTCGCCCAACAGTCTGCGCGTGAATGCCGCGCTGCCGATGATCGACGCATGGTATTCGGCGTTCGGCATAAAGGAGGGCGACAAACTCTTCGTGCCCTCCGGCAAGCGTGCCCACATCTGGTAATCACTACTGGCAGACACGGTATCGATAATACACCAAAGCCACGGCAAATCCCCGGTTTCGGAGACAGCCGTGGCTTTTTCGTGAGTCATATCGTAAAGAATTGATGCACAGACGCTTGTTTTTGCTTTGGTAAACACGGATAAAGATGTGGTTTTCAGTAC
>CAKRMO010000177.1 GCA_934364765.1 uncultured Bacteroidaceae bacterium
GACGGCGGCGACCCCGAAGCAATGCACGACACCGTTTGGGGCGAGGGAATCATTAAGATGCCCGCGCTGCTGCGGGAGCTGAAGCGGCAGAAATTCAAGGGGTGGTTTGCCATTGAGTACGAGTATAATTGGGACAACTCCATGCCCGAAATCAAGAAAAGCATAGAAAACTTCAACCGCATGGCGGAGGAGCTGCGCTGAAACGGCGTGTGCTTCCACTGGCGTTAAACTATAATAAAAAACATCCTCAAGGAAGGGCGATTGTGCCGCTTTGGGGGTGTTTTTGCTTTCATTTACGTTATTTTTGCCCCAAACAAATATGTTTTTTTCCGTAAATGCCTATATTTGCGCAGAATTAGCAAAACTAACAAATGAAAATCAGGAATATTTTGATTGCTTCGGCTTTTGCCGTAAGCTTGCAGGTTTCCGCCACTGACGTTTACGTTTATGTGTCCGGCAACTATGTTCCCGTGGCGTCCCTTGGCAATATCCGCAAGATTATCAACGGCGACACCCAGACGACACTTATCTCGGCGAAAGGGGAAACTGTAACGGTGGATAACTCCGCTTTCACTTACATCACGTTCCACCGCACTTCCATTCCTGTGGGGATTGAAGGCGCAAAGTCCGAAAGCCTGAAGATAAGCTACGAGGGCGGTGCGGTGCGCGTGAGCAGCCCCGCCACGCCCAAGAACATCTCGCTCATATCCTCCGACGGGGCTGTTTTTGCGAGCATAGCGCCCTCCGGCCGCGACGTTGTGGTGTCCACGGCGGGAATACCGGCGGGGGTGTATGTGGTGAGGGTGATAACTGCCGACGGCAGGAAACTTACAAAGAAAATCATCAAGAAGTAAACGATTATGAAAATTTTCAGACGCAAGAACATATTCCCGCTTTGCCTCGCCGCCATGTTCGCGGCTTTTGCCGCCAGCGTAACGGCCGACAGGATAGTAACCGTTTACAGCCAGGGGAAGGCGCTGGGCACTTTCCCGGCAGCCGATGTTGACAGCATTTCCTTCGGGAACAAAGGCACGCTGTTCAAGCTCTACAACTCCTCGCGCTACCAGCTTCTGCTGAGTTCGCGCTCCAAGGTTGACAGCGTTGTGTTCAGCGGCGAGTTCGACAAGAGCTCTTACCCCGCGCTCAACACCTCGAGACTTTACAACGACCTCACAGTTTCGTATGACGAAGACACGAAGGAATATTCCATAAGCACCACCGGCGGCGACCCGTATATATTCACAACAAGCCTCACCGCCGACCTTCCCGCCGACTCGTGCGTGCTCTCGTTCGAGTACAACTGCCCCAAGGGCGTGAGCAACCCCCAGATATTCTTCGGCGACCCCATAAGCGAGGCGCGCTCCGCGATGGTGACGAACATACCTGCGACAATGGGCAGCGAGTGGGCAACCTACAGGTATAACATAAACACGCTGCGCAAAAGCATGAGCTGGGGAAAGAAGGGCGACCGCCTGCGCATTGACCTCGGGACGGCTTCGGGCGTGGACGTAAAGCTCCGCAACCTGCGCATACGCGTCATGACGGACGAGGAGAGGCGGCAGGAGCAAATCGCCGACAGCCTTGAAAAGGCAAAGACTGCGATGGCTAAGAACCTCACCGACTATCTCGCCACGGAATACGAGTCAAAGGTTACCAATGTCGATGTGTCGTATGACAGCATCACCATCTCGGGCATCTGCGCCGGCGAGGGGAATTTCGCCATTGCCGACATCGCGCCGTTCGAGGACGTTACCGAGACCAAGAAGTTCGACTACATCACGGAGATTCCCAACGGCGGCTTCACCGTGAAGGTCAAGCGCAAGCTGCTGCGCAGCTCTTTGCCGAGGTATGACCGCGTGCTTTCAAAATGGGCGATTGTAAGGGTTAACGACGACGGCACCCACACCCTTGTGTCCCACGCACGCTACGCCGACGACGTTTACGCCACATATTCCGCCGAGAAGTGCGAGTTCAAGGGCAAGAAGGGCATCGCCGCCGGCGGAGGCTCGAAATACATAGCCGATTTCGACGACCTCGACGTGCACAGCATCACCCAGAACATAGTGCTCAGCACAATCATATCCACCAAGAGGAGCGGGGCGTTCACTAAGCCCCACTACTACGGCGGGCGCACGTACTACATCAACACGGGCGCGGTTGCCGGCTATGACGCAATACTCAAGGCGGCACAAAAGAAGGACATCGTGGTCGAGGCCATAATCCTCACGCCCACAGGCTCGGAATACACCGACCCCGAATGCACCGGCGGATATTACACCATGCCCAACATGACCACGCCGCTGGCAACAAACTTCTATGCCGCGTCGCTCGACTATCTGGCAAACCGTTACTCTTCGGGCGAGAACGGGCGCATACACCACTGGATTATGCACAACGAGGTTGACCAGGGCGACACGTGGACAAACATGGGCAACCAGCCCGAGATGCGTTTCTACGACAGATACGTCAAGTCAATGCGCATCTGCTACAACATTGTGCGCCAGTACGACCAGAACGCCTCGGTGCTCGGCTCCTACACCCACACATGGTACATTTCGGGCAACGAGTTCTCTCCGCGAAAGATGCTTGAGCAGAATGTGCAGTATTCAAACGCCGAGGGCGACTTCCGCTGGGGAGTGGCATACCATCCTTACCCCATAAGCCTGCTGAGGCCGGAGTTCTGGACCAACGACAAGGGCTATGCCACATTCAGCAACAACGCCGCGTATGTAACGTTCTACAACCCCGAGGTGATAAACGCATGGATTCTGAAAAAGGAGCATCTCTACAAGGACGGCACCAAGCGAGTGCTCGTGTTCTCCGAGCAGGGCACCAACTCGCCGTCGTACAGCGAGACCGACCTCGCCAAACAGGCGGCGGGGGCTGCGTGGATTTGGAAGAAGATCACGCAGCTCGATGGCATTGACGCAATGCAGTGGCACAACTGGGCCGACAACCGCGAGGAGTTCGGGCTGCGCATAGGCCTGCGCGCTTACGAGGAGGGCAGCTTCAAGGCTCTCGACCCCAAGCCCGTGTGGTATGTTTGGCAGGCTGCCGGTACGGACAAGGAGGACGAGGTGTTTGAGCCCTACCTAAAGGTCATCGGAATCTCCTCGTGGGATGGGATAGTGAGAACCGTGAAATAACGCGCCATACAACGCAGTAAACACTCCATCATACACAGGCCCGCAGTTCCGGCAAGCCGCCGGGGCTGCGGGCCTGTGTATGCTTTGCGGCGGAAGGTGAGGGAAAATGCATAACCCGCTGATTTCCAGAAAAATGACCCTGCTTTGAAAACCGTTTGCAAGTTATTGTTTTTCAGGCGTTTGCAAGCGGCAAAAAAAGGTCTGATGTAGTCTGGATTATGTCTGATATAATTTTTCCTGTGTCCTATGTAGTTTTTCCCACATCAAATATAATTTTCGCGGCGTTTGTGAAATGGCAGCCGCATTATGCCTTGCGCCGTTTGCGGGGGCGCATTCCACGCGCCCCGTGCGCCGCCGCCCCGGCCGCGTCCCGCCGCGCCGCAGGAATGCCCCGCTGTTGTTGAAACAAATGTGAAAGCCCTGCCGTGTTTTGCAACCGCCACGGCGGCAAAAAAGCCTTGGCGGAAAGTTTTTACCCGAAAAACCGTTTTTTTGAAAAGACCCTTGCGCAT
>CAKRMO010000178.1 GCA_934364765.1 uncultured Bacteroidaceae bacterium
GCGAAGGTGCGGCGGCTTATGCGCGTGAACATTTCGGCGCGGTTGAGGGGCAGACGGATGGCTTGCAAGGGCAGTCTTATGCAATTCCGACCGCAGGTGTGAACTTAGGGGACATCGGAAGTTCCGTGAGGCGTTTTCTGGAATTTGCAAAGGCGCACAGCGAGTTGAAGTTTCTCGTAACCCCGGTAGGCTGCGGCAAAGCCGGCTGGAGTTACAGGCACATCGTGCCGCTGTTCAGGGATGCCATGGAAATGACAAACGTGTGGCTGCCGTGGCCGTTCTTGGGCTATCTGCTAAGATTCGATGAATAACGCGTAAAATGTTTTTGTTATGGCAAAAGGTTTTGCAATAGAAGAGGATTATGAAGGGGATGTTGTGTTTCAGAACGGCGACAACCTTTGGGAGAAGTATGAAAGGATAGGCACGCTGCATTTGCCCAAGTTGGCTGACGTTCCTCACAGCGAGGACAAAAGTCCCTTTGCTTCTGTAAGTCCGATTATTTATGCGTTTTCGGCATCCCCCACAGATTTTGCAAGGGTCTGCATAGACAATGTTGACAACCGGTCGGATTTCCTGACAATGAAAGACGGCGTGCTTTATTCAAAGGACATGACACGGCTGATATTCTGTGTGGAGGAAAAGGAAACCTTCATCGTGCCGGAGAGTGTTTCCGCTATAGAGCCTTATGCCTTTTGCTCGCAGAAAAAGCTGAGCGGCATAACTTTGCATGACGGTATTGGGCGCGTGGGCGATGGAGCGTTTATGGGCTGCGCTGCATTGGAGACGTTTACCGTACCTCGCTCCATAACCTGCATAAACTGGCGTGTTTTTGACGGCTGCGTTTCCCTGCGCGAAATTTACATTCCCGACAGCGTGATGGGAATCGGAGGCTATGCATTCCGTCATTGCGACAGTCTGAAAAGGGTGGCTCTCCCACGGTATCTTGAATTTTTGAATTCTTTTGAATGCTGTGAGTCGCTGGAAGAGATAGAAATTCCCGCTGGTGTGGAGATTGTTGGCGGGTTCATGTTTTGCAGTTCCCTTAAAAAGGTTACGCTTCACAAGGGTGTGAAAAGGATTACAGATTATGCTTTTCGTTTTTGCGACAAACTGAAACAGATCAATTTCCCGGAAGGGTTGGAAACAATCGGGTCGCGTGCCTTTTACCCTTCAAGCATTTCGCGGCTGGAGTTTCCTGCGTCATTGAAAGAGGTGGGGGTGGAGGCTTTTTACCATAACAGGAAATTGAAAACGGTGAAGTTCAATTCTTGTGCTGGTGTTGAAATGGCAGCCTTCGCTTGCTGTCCGAGAGTGAACATACAGGCTCCGTCCCAAATGAAAATGAAGAAAGATGTGTTTGAACAGAACACCACCCTTGACAAATACGCTTTCTGGGATTAGGGCGTTAATGTAATATGAGAAAAATAAGAAGATATGATTGAATTGGAATTTTTGTATGACAAAAGTAAGAACTATCCTAAAATAGAGATTGAACGCCATAGCGTAAGCTATCCTGACGGTGAATTGTCTTTTATGGGGAGGCGGCACGGCTCTGTGGGAATAAACTATAATATTGTGTTCGACAAATCAGAATTCAACGGGGATTGTTCCTGCTGGTTTCTGCATCCGAAGCAAATGCGCAAGGGGGAATGCGGCGCGGACGACAGCGTGCTTACGTGGAAATTGAAACCGTTGAAGAAAGGCACTTTCCTTGTTTATGAATATTTGGACTTTCGCGGGGAAATGACTAAATTCGTGAAGAATATCATTACGGTGGAGTGAACGGACAAAAATCAAAAGGAAATGAGGACAAAACTTTTATGGCTTGATTTGGTCTTGTGCTCGGTGTGGGTGCTGACTGTATGCATTGAGTGGGATGGGTATGGCGTGGGCGGCCTTTTCGCGTCGCTTGCGGTGCTTTTGCGCCTGTCTGTTTCATTTTGCCTGTACAACAAGGAGAAGCGCACATGGCTGCCGTTGGCCGGGACGTTGGCTGTGGCGTTGTTGTTTTTATTGGCAAATTGGGACTGGGGCTTACACAAACTTGCAAGATACCCGTTTTTTGTCTTGAACATGGAATTTGACTCGTTGGTGTACAGATGTTTCCGTGCGTTTTGGATAGTGTGGCAATTTGTTGTGCCGGCAGCCGTATATCTCGCAATGTTTTTCAAAGGGCGGCTTGTGCGCACGGAAATGAAGAAGCGCGACTTGTTTGGCGCGATACTTTGGAAAAACCGCGAAGCCAAGTATTATTGCGCCTTGATGCTTGTCTGTATAGTTGCGTTCTACGCCGGGCTGGCAATGGACTTGCGGTTGTGCCGGTTTGCCTGTTTGGGCGCTCCGCTGCTTGGCTATTGGCTGCTGTGCCGCTACTACGGCGTTAGGGCAAAAGGAATGTGGCTTATGCTGCTGGGGGCTTGCGTGTTCTTCTATGCCCGGTATTTCGGAGGGTTCGCACGCATCTTTGCGCTTGCGGCGAGCTTTGGCATGATGGCATATACAGCTTTCGATTTATACCGCGCCACCAAAAGGCTTTTGCTTTTGGCGGCTTCCGTGGCTTATTTGGCGGTTCTTCTTCCCTCTTTCTCCATTGGCTACAACCAGTACGTCTGCACCGATTACAGATGTAGTGAAATGTTTGACCGGTTTCCTTATAAGGCAGTAATAATTATAAAGGACAAAGACGGAAGGTATGGCTTGCGCGATCGCTGTGGTCTGCTCGTAAAGCCGGAATGCGAAGATATAGGGGTGCATAGAGAAAGCTGGTGGAGCGAGATTGACTTGAACAGGGACGGATATTCCATGCGGTATAATGTTTATGTTGATACGGTGTATAAGCCCAATGACATTGACGTGGATTTGCAAAAGCAGGTTGGCGTGGCTGTAAAAAAATATTTCGAGGCTCATGACGGCTATGGCGGGGAGTGTGAGGCCAAGGTAATTGGATTGGCTGGAGGAAAGACTCTTGCCGATGTGAAAATCTACAGTGTGGGCAATATTTATTATTATTATGGCGAAGATCCATTTTTGCCTACTGACAGCGTAGCATGGGTTTCGGGCGAGGCGGTTTGCGACACGGTGCGCGAACGTTATTACGGAAAGGTGATGCTGAGCATCCAGGAAGAGGTTCCCGACAGCAATGCCGCCTACCGCATACGTGTGAGTTTGGCGGGCGAAACAAAGCCGTCGGAAAAGGAACTGAGACGCATGGTTAAGGAGGTTTCCGAGGCTGTAACCAGCAGATAGCCATTCACGTTCTACGGAGAGAAACTTCGAATGCCTTTGAAATTGCATAAGATGCTGGTTTGCAAGGGAATGCCCATAGATAAGCTGGATGTTGTAACGTTTTGCTTTTCAAGGGTTTGAAAAGGCTCGAAAAAGGTCTGATGTAGTTTGGATTATGTCTGATATAATTTTTCCTGCATAGGACATAGTTTTTCTCATGTCCTATGTGGTTTTCGGGATGTTTGGGAAAACTGCATTTTGGCGGCGTGGAAATCCGCCAAAATTACATTGTGCGACAGCAGGAACTGGACTGGCGCGTTTATTGGAGGGTGGCAGTCGGATTTGCCGTGAAACGGTGCAAAAAATGAGGGAGGTCCATGCGCACGCCTGCGCCGTCCTCCCTCTCCATAATTAAGTATGAAG
>CAKRMO010000179.1 GCA_934364765.1 uncultured Bacteroidaceae bacterium
CATGTGAGCAGCAGCGTTGACACGGCTGTAACCTCAAAGGGAATGCCGAACGGGTCGAACACGAATTTTTGCAGCACGAGGCACGCCATGAACAGCCTTGCAGCCGCGCCGCACAGCTTGCTTATGAGAAAGAACGATGCGCCTGTCTTGTGGCTCGTGTTGCCGAAACGCCTGCTCAGGTAGTCGTATATGCTCGTGAGCCGCAGTTTGTAGTAAACCGGGAGCAGCACGTATGCCACCAGAAGGTAGCCCGGCACGAAACCGAGGCACATCTGTAGGTACGACATATTCACCGTTCCCACCATTCCCGGCACGCTCACCACGGAAACGCCCGAAATGGACGTGCCAATCATCCCGAATGCCACAAGCCACCACGGGCTTTGCCTGTTGCCACGGAAAAAGGCGTTGTTGTCGTTGTTTCGCGATGTGAGGTGGGAAATCAGCAGCAGCAGACCGAAATAGCCCGCCATTATAAGTATTACGACGTATGCACTCATGGAAATTGCCTATATGCTGCAAATATACGCAAAATCCGTAACACTTGGCGGGTTTCCGGCTTCGCGTTTCCCGGGCTATTTCGCGCTTGCGCCTTTGTCTTGCTGCTTTTCCCTGCGGCGGCGTTCCTGCTCCATAGCCTCGGTAACCACGGGCTTGTCCTTGAAACGGTCGGTGTAGAACGTGTAGTCGGGGATGGTGTGCTTGTATTCGGGGTCGGTGAACAGCGGGCTTGTTATTATGTGGTCGGCGGTGCTTCGGTTGCAGCAGAACACAATGTTCTCCACTCCGGCAAGGCGCGTAAGGGCCTTTATGTCGGTGTCGTGGGGCTGCACTGTCAGCGGGTCGGTGAAAAAGAACAGGTAGTCGATTTGCCCTTCCACAATGCGCGAGCCCATTTGCTGGTCTCCGCCCAACGGACCGCTCTTGAGTATCGTGAAGTCCCAGTCAACATCAGGATGCTTTGCCTTGAGGGCTTCAAGGATGAGCGTGCCCGTTGTGCCGGTGCAGTAGAATTTGTGCCCTTTGAGGCGTTCGGAGTTCCAAAGCACCCATTCTATGAGATCTTTCTTCTTTGCGTCGTGGGCCACAAGCCCTATGCGGCGCACCACTGTAGTCTTTTCCATAATAGTGTTTGTTTTGCTTATGCCTTTGCTTGCAATATTAGCAATAAAAACTGACATTCGCGGCGGGTTGCGCCATTAAGCGCATGGAAAAAGCCGCACTGCCCGTTCCGGGCGGCGCGGCTTGGATTGCTTGTGCCGGTTTGCAACTTTCACTTCACCTTTACGATTATGGTTACGCTTACGTCGGGATAATACTGCTCGTCATCATACTTTATCATGTAGATGCGGTTGGTTTTTGGGTTGCTTGTGGTTATGATTGTCGTAACCTCCCCATCCGAGCGTTTTGTGGTGGTTGTTTTGTTGCGCTTGGCTTCGTTCTTGAAGGCGTTGATGAATTTTTTGCTGTTCACGCCGCCAATCTCAAGTTTCTTCACAACCTTTTCAATGGCTCTTGTCTTTGGGTTTCGCTGCACAACGGATGTGAACTCCGCCCCCCCGATGGTTGAAAGTTCGTCAACCATGTGGTCAATGCTGTTTTGCGCCGCCGCACACAGCGGCAGGAGCATCAGTGCAAGCACATATAATATCTTTCTTGCCATTTTTGTCCTAATTTAGGAGTTGTTCTATTTCCTTTTTCATTTCCGGGTCGCTCACGTTTTTCAATACGTCCTGTTCAGCCCTTTCCACGGTTTGCAGGCTCGCCATTCTGTGTTCCAGGCGCGAGGCGTCGTGCAAGGTTGCCCTTATCGAGTCCTTTATTTCCCGCAGGTCGTCTATGCGCTGTCCGTCAACAATCATGTAGCTTCCCTCATACAGTTTGGCAAGCGCGTTCTCCTCGCTTATGTTGCTGGCAGTGCGCACTCCGAAAACTATCGCGACAACAGCCGCCGCGCTTGCCGCCGCCCGCAGCCATATAACGGGAATACGGAATGCCGGCCTTTTTTTCACGGACGGCGCGGGGGCGTTGCCCACTGCCGCCAAGTCGCGGAACATTTCGGCGTATTCCGCAAATTCTGCCGGTATGCGGTCTTGCCCGAAGAAGCCGTACAGCCTGCGTTCCTCTTCAACGGTCGTGTCGCCCTCGAAGTACCGGTCAATCAGTTTATGTATTTCTTCTTTTTTCATTTGTTCCGTTTTATGTATTGTTGCCGTATCGCCATCCTGGCTCTGCTTATGTTCTGCCTTATTGTGGCTTCGCTTATGCCTGTGAGCTTTGAGATGTCCTTGTACTCCATTTCCTCCACAAGCCTCAGGCGTATCAGCGTCTGCTGCATTTCGGGCAGCGTGTCTATTATTCCCATAACCCTTTGGTATCTTTCGTGGGTTTCGTCCTTGGGCGGTGCGCCTATGTCAATCTCCTCAATGTCAACAGTGGGCTTTTCGCGGCGCAGGCGGTCTATGGCCAGGTTTTTCGCCATTACGTTCGCTATGCCGTTGATTGGCTCGCGCAGGCTTTCCCTTATTTCCCACAGGCGCAGGAGAGTGTCCT
This sequence comes from uncultured Bacteroidaceae bacterium, assembly GCA_934364765.1. Taxonomy (GTDB): domain Bacteria; phylum Bacteroidota; class Bacteroidia; order Bacteroidales; family Bacteroidaceae; genus UBA6398. The sequence continues at coordinate 2,551 of CAKRMO010000179.1, forward strand.
GAACCACGTCCTCCGATTTTTCTATGTCGGGGATGTATCGCCGTGCCGTGGCAAGAAGTTCGCGGCGCAGGGCGGATGCGGTTCTTTTGAAGTCCTCTCCGGTCATGGGCGTGGGAAATCAGAGATTGTTCAGGAGCTTTGTGTTTGTTTTGGCAACGCCGCTGTTTTCAATCTTTGTTTTGTCGGCCGTGCCCGTGTACGAAGCTTTTGATGCGCCCGAATTGTCGGATTTAAGCACCTTGCAGTCAACTTCGGCGTTAATGTTTCCCGCGCCGCTGTTTTCTATGTCGAGAGTTCCGCCCTTGAATTTCAGATTTGTCTTGCACGCTCCCGAATTGTCCATTTTCAGTTCGTCGGCTTCCGCGACGAGTTCTATGTTCACCGCGCCGCTGGCTTCGAGGTCGGCTCTTTTGCATTTCAGTTTGGCTATGCTGCACTTCACTGCGCCGGAAAGGTCATACTCGAAATTTTCCGTTTTGATGCTTCCTGCGGTGAAGCTGCACGCCCCGCCCATGTCAACAGAAGTGAGGTCGGGGGCTTTTACGTAGAAGTCAACGCGTTCGTGTCCCCCGTTTGTGCTGACGCTTTTTTTGAGAGTGATGTTGAGGGTGTTGTCTTCCACGTAGGCTGTCATTGCGCTCATGAGTTTCGGAGTTCCCACAGCCTTCACCTCATAGTCGTTTGCTTGGGTGAAATGGACTTTTACAATGCCCCCGGCCTTAATCTTGTTGAAGCCTTTCAGGGCGAAGGTCTTTTTCGCCGTAGGCTGTTTTTCGCCTTTTTCGTCTGAGTTGTTGTCGTTTTCGCTCCAGTCGGTTTCAGCGAGTTCCGAAAGATTGCTGAGTTCGGAAAGGTTGTCGAGTGCTTCAAGACCTTTCAGTTTTGACGCGTCCTTGGTGTCGGCGCATCCTGTGTTTGCCGTAAGTGCAAATCCCAGTAGCAGGGTTGCGATGAATACATTCTTTTTCATGTCTGTGTAAAATTTGATGTTCTTACTCTTATTACGCACTACCTGCTTGTTTGTGACACGAAAAAGCAGATTTTTTATTTTGTGCCGAAATTCATTGCAATAAACACCTGCAAAGGTATGAAT
>CAKRMO010000180.1 GCA_934364765.1 uncultured Bacteroidaceae bacterium
ATACGCGCCTTTTGCTTTCAAACGGCGCGAACGTTTACTACAAAGCCACCGATTTCAATGAGTCGCAGGTGGTTTTCAACGCGAAATCGTTCGGCGGCTGGCAAAAGACCGGCAAAGCGGATATGGTTAGCGTAAAACTGTTTGAAAGCGTGATGAATTCTACGGGTATTGGCGATTTCAGGCAGACGGAGCTTGACAAGAAACTTGCGGGAAAGCAGGTTTCCGTCTCCGTGTCGCTCGATGAGACAGCCGAAGGCCTTTCCGGCTGGTCAACTCCCAAGGATTTGCGCACGTTGTTCGAGCTGATACATCTCAGGTTCTGCAAACCGTCAACAGACACGGCGGCATACAGGAACGTGATTAGCCAAATCAAAACCATGCTCGACAATTCCGAGAAACGTCCCGAAACAGCTTTCTCCGACTCCGTGAACGCCGCGATTTACGACCACAATCCGATGAAGAGGCGGCTTGTAAGTGCAGACTTGGCAAAGGCTGACTATGGCGCGATACGCCGCATTTATTCCGAGAGGTTCAATTCGCCGGGCGATTTCAACTTTGTTTTCACAGGGAAGATAAACGCCGACAGCATCAGGGCGTTTGCCGAGCAGTACATTGCCTCACTGCCGGCTGCGAAGGTGCGTGAAAAACGTCCCGCAAAGGCTGTGGAATACCACAAGGGCGCGGTTTCAAAAAAGTTCACGCGGGCTATGGAAACACCAAAGGCTTATATTTTCGTGCTGTTTACGGGAAAGGCCAAGTATTCCCTCCGCGATGCCCTCGTGAGCAATGCCTGCGGCGATATACTGCAAAAGCTTTACACGCGCACCATTCGCGAGGATGCCGGCATATCGTATGTTGTGCAAGCCGACGGAGGAATGAATTTTGCGCCCAATCCCGGTTATCTTCTTGAGGTTGTTTGCCCCACCAAGCCCTTGAAGGCTGACTCGGCTATGCTTCTGATAAACCGGGGCATCGGACAAATTGCGAAAAAGGGCGTGGACAAGCAGGATTTGGACGATGTTGTGAAGTTCGCCCTCAAACAATACGCCGACGTGCAGCGGAGCAACGGCTTTTGGGCGCAACTGATTATGAACAGGGTGATGTATGGCATAGACAGGAACACAGGTTACGAGGAGGCTGTCAAATCCATAACTTCCGCCGACATACAGAAATTCCTGAACAAGCAGGTTCTGAAACAAAACAACAGGGTGGAGGTGATTATGCTGCCCGAAAACACCGAGGACAGGCAATAGCGTTCCGCATAAGCCAGATGCCGCAAAACGAAACCGGGACGCACCTGCAATTTGGTGCGTCCCGGTTTTTATGCTTTTCCGAATTGTTGCCCGCCTATTTCATGCGCGGTATCCAAGTGCAGATTTTCTTTCCCTGCCAGCAGTTCACGGACGAATAGTCAGTCATTCTTATTTTCCCGTTTGCTGTCGGCACTTCAAATTCCATGCGTGTGCCAGCGAGGGTTGGCTTCACGGGCGTTATGTCCATAGTGCCGTTGGCGTTGGTTACGAATTTCACCGGCGCGTTGTAGTTTGCGTCAATGTTTTCGTCCCTTGCCAGAACAATCGGGCCGTATTCCACCGCCTGGAAGTTTGCCGATTCGGGGTTGCTGCCCACCGGCGCGTCAATCACACGGCACTGCATATCGAGCGTTATGGCTATTTTGTCGCCTTGTTTCCATTTGCGCTCTATGGCGAGATATTGCCCTGCCGTTGCGTTGGGAACAGGCTTGCCGTTTACGCTTACCTTGGTGCTTTTGCTCCACGAGGGTATGCGCAGCTTTATGGAGAATTTTTCGGGCTTGAGGTTTGTCAGCTCGATTTCCGCATTGTTGCTGCGCGGGAACCCGGTGCTGAGACGCAACTCCACGTCCTTCCTCTTTGCGGTGAGGGCTTTTGCCGTAAGCGGGTTGTAGAGGTTCACCACAGGCCCTTCCGCGCTTTGCATCACAGCCATGTAGGGGATGTAGGCAAGCCCGGTGGGCCCGTTGAGGTTGCAGCAGGTTACGGGAAGTCCGTCGAAGTTCCAGCCCCAGCCGTGGTTGGTAACCTTGTCGCCGTTGAAAAGGTTCACATAGCTGAAACCGTCGCCGCCGGGCTTCATTGCGCCGATAAGGCCGTTGTAGATGTATTTCTCTATATAGTCCGCCGCCGAAGCGTCTGCCGTTGTGCGCAGTATGTAGGTGCAGAACTTCATCCACGAAACGCCGGTGCAGGTTTCCATCATTCGCTTTATTTTGGGGTTAGCCTGTTCTTTCTGCGTGTTGTCCCATGCCTCGCCGGCCCATTTGGGATAATACGGTTCGTCAGCCCCTCCGTTTCCCGCGATGGTTATTTCGTTTTTCTTTATGTTGCGGAAGTAGTTCTCGAAGCACTTCTTCCATTTCTCCCCGCCTGTCATGCGGTAGTATTCCACAAGTCCGTTAAACACCGAGTTCATCTCGTAGGCTTTGGGGTAGCCGCTTGCCATTTCGTGGGGCGGCACATTTTCGAGTGCCTGGGTGAAAATGTTGGCATTGCGGCATCCGCCTTTCCTTATTATGTATTCCGAAAAATCGAGATACCGCTTGTCGCCTGTTATTTCATAGAGGCGCATTATCGGCTCGAGTATCGAGGACGACTCTATTCCGTTCCAGCTCCAGCCCTGTTCGAGTATGTCGTGCTTTGGTGCGTCGCCTATCTGGTCAACAAGGCTGTTGGCCTCGCCAACCATGGCTTTCAGCACTTCTGGAGAGGCTTCGACATAGGTGTAATAAGAGGTTAGCGCAAGCAGCACGTATTTGCGTTCCCACAGGTCGCCGCCTTTTCCGTCGGGCTGCTCGCTCACCGGCACGCACGATATGGAGCCGTTTTCTCGAATGGTGGTGAGAATGTCCTTTACGGTGGCTTGCAAAATGGATTTCAGCTCCCGGCCGCGGGTGTAGCGGTACAGCATCGCACCGCTAAGCACTGCTTTGCCCCACATTTCGCCAAGGGCGAACTGGGCGCGTCCGCTGCGGAAGAAGTCGGCTATCTTGGCGTATGGCAGCACGCCTTTGTTCCAGTGCTTGAGGCTGTTTTGGATGTCGTTCTCAAAATAGCCGGTAAGTTTCACGTTGCCGGGCGCGAGCGGTGCAAGCTTGTCGCGCTGCGAATAGGTTTGCGCCACATAGGCTTTTGTCTGTTCCGGGTTTTGGGCGTTTTGCCTGGCGTAAACTTTCGAATGGGCATAAAGCGGATTGCCTTGCGCCGTGCAGTGCTGGTGTGCGCCGCCCGCAAGCAGTACGCACACTGCCGCCAATGCCAGATTTTTTGGATTTGCTGTCATGGTATGCTTAAATTAAGTTCAGATTGCAAAAATAGGTAATTTGCCGGAATAATCCTTCTGCCCAGAGTGTTTTGTGTTTTCCATGAAATATCCCGGCGGCTTATTGCGGGAAAACGGCAAAGCCGCCGAAATTGCGTAAAGCATTGAGTTTCAGTAAAATGTCCTTATAATAGACTGCCGTTGTAACGAGTTGTTTTTCAGGCGTTTGCAACGGCGAAAATTATGTCTGATGTAGTTTAAATTATATCAGACATAATTTTTCCTGCATAGGACATAGTTTTTTCCATGTCCTATGTAGTTTTCGGGGTGTTT
>CAKRMO010000181.1 GCA_934364765.1 uncultured Bacteroidaceae bacterium
CTTGACCAAATCATTTTCGGCAAAAGCGTCAAGGGATATGTTCATGCCGCCCTTTGTGTTGGAGAAGCACATTTCGAGCAGACAGGTTATGAGACCGCCCGCCGAAACGTCATGACCTGCAAGTGCAAAGCCTTTCTTCTCTATAGCCTGAACGGCGTTGAACGCCGCACGGAAATACTCCGCATCCTCCACCTGCGGGGCTTCGCTTCCCACCGCGCCGAGCGACTGGAAAAACGCCGAACCGCCAAGCTGCAGCGCGGATTTGCTGAAACCGATGTGCAAAAGTGTGGTGTCGCCATCATTAATAGCCACGGGGGAAGTTATGTTCCTCACATCGCTCACCTCAGCCCCTGCCGAGACAATCACAGTGCCCGGAGAGATTATCTTCTCTCCGCCCGGATATTGCTGCGAGAGCGACAGCGAGTCCTTTCCTGTGGGAACGTTTATCTTCAAGGCGCAGCAGAAATCACTCAAAGCCTTAACTCCTTCGTAAAGACGCGCATCCTCGCCCTTTTGCGAGCGGCACGGCCACATCCAGTTCGCAGAGAGCGAAACTCCGTCAAGACCTTCTTCGAGCGGGGCGAACACAATGTTTGTCAGAGCTTCGGCCACCGACAGCCGGGAACCAGCCGCCGGGGAAATTAGACCCGCCTGCGGCGCATGACCAAGGGCTGTGGCTATACCCTTGCGGAAACGGTAGTCAAGGGCAACGACACCGCAGTCGGACAAAGGCAACTGCAACTCGCCCACACACTGCTGGCGTGCGATTTTCCCTGTTACGGAGCGGTCAACCTTGTTTGTAAGCCAATCCTTGCAAGCCACCGCCTCAAGATGAAGAACCGTCCTGACATATTCAAGCACCTTTGCGCTGTCGTACGGAGCATCCTTGTAATGACGCTCCACAGTCTCGTCTTTCATTACAGTCTTCGGAGAATGCCCGAACATTTGCGCCACGTCAAGGTCGAAAGGCTTCACGCCGTCGCCCTGCACAAACGAGAAATGCGCATCGCCCGTGGTTTCGCCAACCACATACAGCGGGGCGCGTTCGCGCTCGGCAATTTTCCTCACGTGCTCTATATGCTCCTCGTCAATAAGAAGTCCCATGCGCTCCTGGCTTTCGTTGGCAATTATCTCCTTCGACGAAAGCGTGGGGTCGCCTATGGGAAGTTTTGTCATGTCAATCTTTCCGCCACACTCGTCAACAAGTTCGGACAGGCAGTTCACGTGTCCCGCGCTTCCGTGGTCGTGGATTGACACAACGGGGTTTACATCCTCCTCGCACAAGGCCCGCACAAGGTTGTTGGCACGTTTCTGCATTTCGGGGTTGGCGCGCTGCACGGCGTTAAGCTCAATGCCGCTCGAATACCGCCCGGTGTCAACCGACGAAACCGAGCCGCCGCCGAGACCTATGCGGTAGTTGTCGCCGCCAACCACAACAATTTTGTTCCCTTTCTTAGGCTCTTTCTTCAGGCAGTCGCGCTTTGTGCCGTAGCCCACGCCGCCGGCAAGCATTATAACCTTGTCGTAGCCGTATTTCTCGCCGTTTTCCTGGTGTTCGAAGGTAAGCACGGAACCGGCGATGAGCGGCTGTCCGAACTTGTTTCCGAAGTCCGACGCGCCGTTTGAGGCCTTTATAAGTATCTGTTCGGGAGTCTGGTAAAGCCATTTGCGCACAGGCAGCACGTTTTCCCAGCTTCTGCCTCCCTCAAGGCGCGGATAAGCCGTCATGTAAACCGCCGTTCCTGCTATTGGCCACGAGCCTACGCCGCCGCCCATGCGGTCGCGTATCTCACCGCCAGTACCCGTGGACGCACCGTTGAAAGGCTCCACCGTGGTGGGGAAATTGTGCGTCTCGGCCTTCAGCGAAATCACGCTCTCGATGTCCTTCACCACAAAGTAATCGCTCGTGGCGTGTTCCTTGGGGGCGAACTGCTCCACCACCGGACCTTGCGCGAAAGCCACATTGTCCTTGTAGGCTGATATTATGTGGTGCGGATTTTCCTTTGTGGTCTTCTTTATCAGCGCGAAAAGCGACGACGGCATTTCTTTGCCGTTGATTATGAACGTGCCGCCGAAAATCTTGTGGCGGCAATGCTCCGAGTTAATCTGCGCAAAGCCGAACACTTCGCTGTCGGTGAGCTTGCGCCCCAACTGCCCCTCAACCTTGTGCAGATACTCAATCTCCTCGGGCGAAAGTGCAAGTCCCTCGCGCTCGTTATATTCCTCTATGTTCCCGATATGCTCTATTGGCTCCGGCTTGCGGTCGGTTGTGAACACGTTCTGGTCAAGCCCCCTGTACATTCTCTGGAGCATGGGGTCGTAGGTGGCGTTCTCGTTCTCCACGGGGAAATACTCCTCTATGCGCTCCACCCCCGCGATGTTCATGTTTTGGGTTATCTCAACCGCGTTGGTGCTCCACGGAGTAATCATTTCGCGGCGCGGGCCGACATAAAAGCCTTCAAGCCTTTCGTCCGCAATGCGCTCCGCACCGCCGAAAAGCCAGCAAAGTTTGCCCTCGTCCCCCTTGTCAAGACTGCCTTTAACTCCGGCGGCAATCACGTTCCCGCACGGAACCTTGAAAAATACTATCATATCGAGATGTGTATAGAATACGTGTATATATAATATGGTGCAAATTTAACCTTTTCGCCCGACACAGTAAAACATTTGGGGACTATTCTGTCTCCATAAAACCGCCACAAACGCGCCGCCGCCCTGATATCCGTTTTTACGCAACGGCATTCCGGCCGGATGCCACCACCACTGCAATTTGCAAAATACAAAAAACAGCCCGCTTTCCCAAACACCCCCGAAAACTACATCGGATGTAGGAAAAACTATGTCCTATGCAGGAAAAATTATGTCTGATATAATCCAAACTACATCAGACCTTTTTTCGCCTACTTGCAACGCGCTGAAAAACAAATCGTTACAAAAACATTTCGTTTTAGCGTAAAGTTTTGAGAAACAACAAGTTAGCTTCCTTGAAATTTTGGGAAACCGCCTTATGCGGTGGGGTGCTTTGCCGCTTCGGCAGCCTTTTGGCTTTTCTCCTGATGCCAAAGCTCCCACGAGTTTATTATGTTCTGCCATATCACATAGCTGCCCGGCGCAACGGCGGCTATGGGGGAAAGGTATGTGAGCGCCATCCAAATGGTGAAGGTCGTGTTTTTCTGCCCCAACGCCTGTCCTGCGCTTATGCGGTCCTCGCGGCTTTTCAGTCCGCCAATGAACCTGCCCACGGCAAACTTGAACAGGCACACAGCCAACGCCCCAAACACAAGGGCGGCTACAAGGTCAAGGCGGTCGAGATGGGCGAACACCACGCGCATTGTCATGCCCGTAACCATAACGAGCGTTACGCCCCATGTGTAGAACGCCACGTTTTTGAGCGACGTGAGCTTACGGTGCAGGGGAGGGATGACATATTTCACAAACTGCGCGAGAATAAAAGGCATAACGAGCAATTGCGAAACCCTGAGCAGCACCACGGAAAACGCCTCAACAACGTGTATTCCCGGCATGGGGTGGATGAGCGGGCATATAAGCGGCACAAGCAGCGCGGACAGCAGGTTGCTCTCGAGAGTGTATGTGGTTATAGAGGCTGCATTACCTCCGAGT
>CAKRMO010000182.1 GCA_934364765.1 uncultured Bacteroidaceae bacterium
GGCTACGCCCGTCTGCTCCGCCATTTCGGCAACGCTCGTAACCGAGCCGTACCAAACAATGTCGTCTATGTCAATCTCGTCGCCCACAAGGTATTCGCGGTCGTTGTCAACGTCGATAACGCCCACAAGCCCGTTGCGGTGCAGACCGAAATAGTAGAGAAACGAACTGTCCTGACGGAATTTGTATGTGTTGGATGGATAGTTTGCCGGGCTGTCGTTATTGCCGAACAAAACTATAAGTCCGCCGCCCACAAGTTTTTTCAGCTCGTTGCGGCGTTCCACGTAAGTGTTTTTGCTAAACAACATGATAGTTCAGTTTTATGCCTTGCAAAGTTACTAATTATTTTGCATTTATGGCACTTGGCTGACATTTGTTAAGCATACAGCCCCGCCCCTGCTTGATTAACGAGGCGGGGAAATCCGCTTAATATGTGCAAGCTGCAATAAGTCAAAGAAAAGTATTGTTGTAGGAGCGTATGCCATACACTAAAAATGGCGCAAAATGCAAGCCGTGAAAATTACATTTGATGTAGAAAAAACTATGTCCTATGTAGGAAAAATTATGTCTGATATAATTTAAACTACATCAGACCTTTTTTCGGCGTTTGCAAACCTTTGAAAAACAGAAACTTGTGCGGTCTGTTCTGCGTAAAGGCGATATTTTGCAAATCAGCGGTTTGCGAAAAAACCGCCGTTTGCAGACAGGAAAAGCACCCTTGTAACGAGGATTTGTCCGCCCGGCACGGCATGGAGACTTGGCGCAAAAACCATGGAAGCGAAGCGTGTCGGGCGGACTTGCGCGTTCGCTTTTTGCGTAACTTTGCACGCGATAAAACAAAACGCAAAATGAACGGGGCAAAGGTTTTCTTTATGTGCGCTATTGCCGCAAGCGGCGTTTCCGCCCAAACGCGCGGAAAACTCACAGGCTTTGGAAAAGCCGCAGCCCAAAATAATCCCTTGCCAGGCAATCACGCGACGGCTCAAGCTAAAACTTAGCCGTCTCACACTCGGCGTTAAGGTATTTTTTGTAAGCCTCCGCCATAAACTCCAGGCATTCGTCGATTTTCTTTGCGTCCCCGTCGTAGCCGTTCACCACGGCGAGCATCCGCGTGGTGGAAAGCGACATCTTTGTACGCTCGTTGTCGCTCGTGGGTGTGCCAATTCCGCCGGCGGCATCGCGATAGACGGGCATCCCCCCGATGTTGAGCGTTCCGCGCCCTATGCCCTCATACGGCTCTCCCTCGCGCCCCACGCCGAGCGTTATGCTGCCGCCCTCTATCTTGTCGTAGTCGAAACAGCCCACGCTGTAGCCGTAGTCTATGCTCACAAGGTTGCCGATGTCCACCGCCGTGTTCACGGCCCAAAGCTCCTTGCCTTGGAGGATGCGCCTCACGAGCTGCTCGTTTGAGGGGCGGTAGCGCGAAGGGTCTTTGCCGCACGCCTTGTAAACCTTGCGCGTGGCCTCGATGCCGCTTATGTGCTTTATGGTGTCCACGGTGTGGCGCGACTTCAGGTCGGCGGCCTTTGCGCGTATCTCGTCCCATAAGGCCTCGCTGTATTCCGTGTTCCTGAACTCCGCATACAGCGCACCTCCCACAAAGCCGGGGCATGCGCTGCGTATTTGCCCCGAAACGACAAGTGTCTTCTTTTCCATACACAAAAACTTTACGATGCAAAATTACATATTTCTGCCTCATTTTGGCGCGGGAAATCATAAAAGCCCGGGTTGCCCTGCGCCCTCCGTGGCATACCCGGGCGGTCATGTTGTAGCCGAGGAAGTAACAAACGCACCAAAAATTACGTAAAGCACTGGTTCCCAAAACAATATCTGTATGTAAAACGGGCGGTGTAAGCTTTTGTCTTTCAGATGTTTGCGAGCGGCGAAAAAAAGTCTGATGTAATTTGAATTATATCAGACATAATTTTTCCTGCATAGGACATAGTTTTTCCTGCGTCCCATGTAGTTTTCGGGCGTTCTTGCAAGTGAGAACCGCTATCCCGAACTCCCGTGTTTTGTCCGCATATAAAACATGCCGCCCATAACCTTTTTCTGCACAGTGAGAATGCCAAAAACATGATTTGCAGGCTTGAAAGCGCACAGGTCAGCCTTTTCCACAAAAAAAATGCACTCCGCCCAAAGTTATTTGCCACGTGTCGTTTGCAATATTGCGCGGAAATGCGTAAATTTGCACGGAAACAATGCGCGAATTAAATAACTATGCGTGACCTTACTTTTATGGAAAAATTCTTTCAGTCACACGCTTACATGCTAAGCCATCTGAACGCACCCGTTCAGCGTTCTCTCATGGACAGGATTGACTGGAGCCACAGGATGATTGGGATAAGAGGGCCGAGAGGCGTGGGCAAAACCACGTTTCTCCTGCAGTACGCCCGCGATCACTTTGATCCGCAGCTTCAGCAGTGCCTGTACATCAGTATGAACAACTTTTATTTTCAAGGGCGCGGAATCGTGGAATTCACGGAAGATTTCGTGCGCTATGGCGGCAGGGTGCTGCTAATAGACCAGGTTTTCAAACAGCCCAACTACGCAGCCGACCTCATCGAGTGCTACCGCCGTTTCGACAAGCTGCATATTGTGTATGCCACATCCTCCGTGATTCCTCCCGACAGTGAGGCGCAGCGGGAACTGAACCGCATAAGCGACGTTTACGTGCTGCACGGTTTCTCATTCCGCGAGTTTGTGAATTCCCAGACGGGGCTCAGCTTCCGCTCGTACAGCCTTAACGAAATTCTTGAGGGGCACGAGCAGATTCTGAAGACCATACTGCCCAAGGTGCGCCCGTGGAACTATTTCCAGGACTACCTGCACCACGGCTACTATCCGTTCTTCCTCGAAACCCACAACTTCACGGAGCAACTGCTCAAGTCGATCAACATGATGATTGAGGTTGACATCCTGTTCATAAAGCAAATCGACCTGAAGTATCTTGCAAGAATAAGGAAGCTGCTCTACCTGCTTGGCATGGAGGGCATCACCGCGCCCAACGTAACCAAGCTCGCCGAAGAGATAGGCACTTCGCGCGCCACGGTGATGAACTACATCAAGGACCTTGAGGAGGCAAGGCTCATCAACCTTGTTTACCGCGAGGGAGAGGAGTTCCCCAAGAAGCCCGTGCAGATTATGATCCACAACACGAACCTGCTCTACGCAATAAGCTCGCGCAACGCGGAGGAACAGGAGGTTATGGAGACATTCTTTGCCAACAGCGTGTGGAGACACCACAGTGTGAGCAAAGGAAAGCGCAACGGCTCGTACATAATAGACGGACACAACATCGTGGTGTGCGACAAGGCACGCCGCTACAAGGCGCAGGACGGGGTTTACTTCGCACGCTACAACGCCGAGGTGGGGCATGGCAACGACATCCCGCTCTGGCTTTTCGGCTTCCTGCACTAACCCTTTAGAAACAAGCGAAAATTTACATAACATTTCATTCAATTACAAAATGAGTAAGGAAAAGAAATTCATTACTTGTGATGGCAACCAGGCTGCAGCCCACGTGGCGTATATGTTCTCGGAAGTTGCTGCAATCTACCCCATCACCCCTTCCTCTCCAATGGCGGAACAC
>CAKRMO010000183.1 GCA_934364765.1 uncultured Bacteroidaceae bacterium
GTCGTCGCTGTTGAGGCGGTAGGTTATCGGCTCTGCCGCCATCCCTATCTGGTTCACCCGCAGTTCGGGGTGGAAGTACTCTTTGTCTGAGAAATAGTTCTTGCGCAGGTCGTATTTTTCCAGGTCAATGTGGGCCGGCGAGCCTTTCAGCCCCGGTATGTACAGGGTGTCGGGCTGCGTGGAGAGATGCGTGGCGGGCGGTATGTCCATCATGGCCTGCACGGCGGAGTCCTGCTGTTCGGGGGTTGCGTCGGCGGGGAGCAGGCGCAGTATTCCGCTCACCGTCCTTGGCTTCGGCCGTGGGGCGGCGGCAAGCGAGTCGGCGGTTTCCTCGAACGAGTAGCCCGCCACCGTGTCTTGCGTAGCTGTCAGCGGAATGAGTTTCATTTTTGTCCTTCGTGCCTTTGTAAGTGCGGCGTTACATCTGGGCCACCTTTGATATTGCGGTGTCCCATTGCGGGGTTGACTTCACAAGCTCCACCGCCTGTTGCGGCGTGTCGGCAATGCTCCAGAGGTTTCGGTGTATCCCGCGCATGAACCTTTCGCTGACCGCCCTTTCGAGCATTGCGGCGAGAGGGTCGAAGTATCCCCGCGTGTTCAGGATGACTATCGGGTTGGAGTAAAGCCCCAGCTGCTTCCACGTGATAATCTCCAGCAGTTCCTCGAGCGTGCCCACCCCGCCCGGCAGGGCTATGGTGGCATCCGCCAAAGATACTATTTTTTCCTTACGTGCGTGCATATCGGGGGTTACGATGAGGCTGGTGAGCCCGTCCCTGCACCATCCGTTGTCAACCATGAATTCGGGTATCACGCCGGTTACTTTTCCGCCGGCGTTGAGCGCGGCATCGGCCAAAGCCCCCATAAGCCCCACTTTTCCCGCGCCGTAAACAATCTCGATGCCCTCTGCGGCGAGGGCCTTGCCGAGCGCGGCGGCTGCTGCGGTGTATTCCTGCGCCACCTGCGAGCTTGAGGCGGCGTAAACGGCCACTCTTTTTATTTTGTTCATATCCGTGAAAAAACAAAGCCCGGTGCAACCTGTCGTGTGGCTGCGCCGGGCAAATGGTTTGCATTGTTTTCAGATGCCGAACGCCTCGCGCACCTTGTCAACGTAGTCGAGCTTCTCCCAAGTGAACAGTTCCACGGTTTCGTCCTTGTCGCCGAAGTACGCATTGTGGAAATGCTTCGTTACCGTCTGCGGCTCGCGCCCGAAGTGTCCGTAGGCAGCCGTCTCCTCATAGATGGGGTTGCGGAGTTTCAGGCGTTCCTCGATTGCGTATGGGCGCAGGTCGAAGATGCCGCCGATTTTCTTGGCGATTTCTCCGTCAGTGATGTTTAGGTGTGAAGTGCCGTAGGTGTTTACATATATGTTTATCGGCTCTGCAACGCCTATGGCATAGCTTAGCTGTATCAGGATTTCGTCTGCAACGCCGGCGGCAACGAGGTTTTTCGCTATGTGGCGTGCGGCGTAGCAGGCCGAGCGGTCAACCTTCGAGGGGTCTTTGCCCGAGAACGCCCCGCCTCCGTGCGCCCCGCGTCCGCCGTATGTGTCAACGATAATCTTGCGGCCTGTAAGTCCGGTGTCGCCGTGAGGGCCGCCGATTACAAACTTGCCGGTGGGGTTCACGAAGTATTTTATGTCGCCGTTGAAAAGTTTCTTCACCGATTCGGTCTTGATTTCGGCAAGCACACGCGGGATGACGATGTTTATCACATCCTCGCGGATTTTTGCGAGCATTTTGGCGTCTGCCGCCTTTTGGTCGCCGTCCTTTGCCTCCACAAACTCGTCGTGCTGCGTGGAAACCACAATCGTGTCGATGCGCACGGGCTTGTTGTTGTCGTCATACTCAACCGTTACCTGGCTCTTCGCATCGGGGCGCAGGTATGTCATAACCTTTCCCTCGCGGCGGATTTCCGCGAGCACGGTGAGTATCTTGTTTGCCAGCGCAAGCGTAAGCGGCATGTAGTTCGCCGTTTCGTTTGTGGCATAGCCGAACATTATCCCTTGGTCGCCCGCGCCCTGGTTTATGGGGTCTTCGCGCTCCACGCCACGGCGTATGTCGGCGCTCTGCTCGTGTATGGCGTTAAGCACGCCGCACGACTCTGCCTCGAACTTGTATTCTGCCTTTGTGTAGCCTATGCGCCCGATTGTCTTTCGCACAACCTCGTGTAGGTCAACATAGGTTTTTGTCTTTACTTCACCTGCCACTACCACCTGTCCTGTGGTAACTAATGTTTCGCAAGCTACTTTTGAGTTGCGGTCGTAAGCAAGCAACTCGTCAAGCACGGCGTCCGATATTTGGTCGGCCACCTTGTCGGGATGTCCCTCCGACACTGATTCGGAAGTGAATAAGTAAGCCATTTCTTATAATTTTGTGTGTGCCGGGGCATCAGCCTTCGCACACGGGTTAGAATTTCTCTCTCGTGTGGCGGGGACTTTGCCGCTTTCGGCATGAAAACTTTGCGGAAACGCATCACGGCCCTCAACGCGGCCGTTGTTTTAGCATTGTTTTCAAGTGGTTGCAAGCAGCTCAAATCTATCCACCAGACAAAAATCACACCGTACCCTTACAGGACGGCCGGATATTCGCTGCAAAGTTAGCACATATTCCCGTAACGCGGCACATGTCGGGCGCATTATTTCGCGGTGTTTGCACTTTTTTTCAATTCTTTGTTTTAGGGACGAAAAAAACGGACATTGCATTTGCTTGGTTTGGGAAAATTTCACACCTTTGCCTTTTGAAAACTTCTAAGCATATTTTATGGCGCGAGCCACTACTTGATTATTAATATTGACAAAGATAACTCCATGAAAAAAATCAGCTTTGGACTGCTGACGCTGGCTGTTTTTGCCCTCAGCTTCTTCTCGTGTTCCGACAAAGTGGACGATTCAAACATCTTCGTGTTCACTGGCAAGTCGGTTGCCGACTACATTAAAGAAGACCCCGACCTGAGCTATTACTACCTCATGCTGCAGCACGCCAAGAGCGGAAAGAAAGGATCCACAATGGACCACCTGCTCGAGGCGAGGGGCAACTACACCGTATTCGCGCCCACCAACGCCGCCGTGCAGCACTACCTCGACTCCGTTTTCTCAACCCCCAACTACGATGTAAGCCAGACGCCCGACTCGGTGGCGCAGGACATTGTGTTCAACAGCATTATCGACAGCGAGCACAACGAAGCCTACAAGACGACCTCGTTCCAGGAAGGCACGTTCGACTACAAGACCATGGCCGACCGCTTTGCAACCGTATCGTTCGGCACTAACGACTCCACGGGCAAGGTGAGGATTTTCATCGACGCATTCTCGGAAATCACCAGTGCCGACAACGAGGCCGAAAACGGCTGGATGCACATCGTGGACCGCGTGGTGATGCCCTATTCAAGCACACTGCCCGACCTCATCGCCGGCCAGGACAACCTGCTGATATTCTCCCACCTTTTGTTCGCCACCAATTGGAAAGACAGCCTGCAGGCAATCAGGGACGAAGAGTACGAAAACCGCGACCTGCCCGATTACGACAACAGCGCAACGATACGCGGACGCGTGCCACAGCACAGATACTACGGC
>CAKRMO010000184.1 GCA_934364765.1 uncultured Bacteroidaceae bacterium
CATATTTGCTGCCCTTTCTCTTGGTTTCCGCAGGAAAGAATACGATGCTGTTTCCAGACGCATTATTGCCTGAAAGCTTTTCAAAATCCTGAAAGAAGTATGCGGCATCGTCATAACTGTCAAGAATGGCTACAAGACAGGCTTCGCCGTCTTTTTTTGCCAAATGGCTGAAAAGCCCGTATGCCGCCACCGCTTTCGACGAACCTTGCAGCCCGCTGACTTTTATTGTGCCGTTGTTTTGCTTGCGCAGCTCGCAGACCTCATCGCACAGGCGTTTGGCCTCTTCGCTCTTTGCGAAAGCCTTTTCAAATAAACTCAATTCCATGTTTCAGTGCTTTTGCTTGCTGCGGTCAGCTGTGTTGCGGCCCTTTGCCCGCCGCTTTCTTGCGCTCTGTCTGGCGGTTCCAGAAATCAAGGTAGCGCTGTGCCACTTTCACCGCGTCGTGGTATTTCTCTATGTACTCCACGCTTTGCCGCGACAGCAGCGGTATGCGCTCCTTGTGAAGGGTGATGTCTTTCAGCGCACCGTAAACGCTTTCTTCGTTGGGCTGCACGTTTATTATGGGGCGCAGAACCTTTTCGCCGAGAATTTCGTAGTTCTCCTCCTCGCCGCCGCCAACAACAATAATGCCTTTTGCCATAGCCAAAAGGGCGTTCATTGCCGGCGTGTAGGAATACAGCTGGTCGAGTATCAGGTCGCTCGAGTTCATCAGGTTCTGGTACTTCGGGAAAGGGACGGATTCCACTTTTATCATTTCAGCCTTGTCGGGATAATCGCGAACCACGCGCTCGAGCGCCCGCAGCATGATGTCTGTTCCCTTATATTCGCTGCGGGCTTTCTGGATGCCTATGAAGAAGCGCACCTTGTCGTGCTTTTCGCTTGATTTTGGCGTTATGGCGCTCAAATCAATGGGGAAAGGTATGAACTCCAGCTTTTCGCCAAAATACGGTTGGTAAGAGGCATAGTATTCATACAGTCCGGCTATTATGCCGTCGCAGTTTTCGGCTATCCTGCAATTCAGACGGCCTTTCGCCCCGGTGCCCCAGTCTTTTATCCAGATGTCGTTCTCTCCGTCATGGCGCACGGTGTCGCCAAGGTTGAAGTCGCTGTATCGGAAAGTTTTGCAATCGCATCCTGCGTGAACCCAGAAGTGGTCCATTCCGAAAGCGCCGAGAAACATCGATTTGTTGCGCGCTTTCAGCAGGTTGTATATCGGCTCTATTCTTTCCGCTTTCATGGGCAGGAATATGGGGTTTATTATCTGCACCACGTCATACCCCTTAAGTTTCGGGAGAATTTTCACCATGCGCCCCACGAAAGCCGTGGTGCCGCGCACGCCGAGGTCATAACGCCTCACGTCTATGTCGCGTTTGTAGTTTTTCCAGTTGTCGCCGTCCGAAACCACGGTTACTTCGTGTCCGAGCTGCCGCAGTCCGCAGGCCAAAGCCCAGTGCACGTTGCTAAATTCGCCGAGAAGCAGAATTTTCATCGTTGCTTGTCCTTTATAAATTGTTTGTTTCGCCGCTGTGCCGGGCGAAGATGTATTGCCCCTTCTTTCTTGTTTGCGAGCCGAAGTTTATTGCGTGCCTGGGGCAGGTGTGATAGCAGGCAAGGCATCCTGTGCAGTTTCCGTTCCATAAGGGGCGGCTTTCGTGCATGGTTATGTTGCCGGTGGGGCAGGCCTTTTGGCAGCCGCCGCATGAGTTGCATGATGCGTTTGCGCTGAACTTCCTGTCGTCCACAAGGTATTTGCGTGAAAGTTTTCCGAGCAGGTAGGTTTTCGTGCGGGGCAGCATACCTTCGTGAACGTCTGTGGTTTTGCGCCTTTGGCTCACTTCTTGGGCAATGTATGCCACCCTTGCGAGGCAGTTGCCCAACTTGCTTTTTCTCACCTTGTCGCTGTCAACGTCGAAGCCTGGAAGACTTACGTACGTGTTGGGCATGAACACGCTGAACGCGCTGTCGGGAACAAAGCCCTGCTTGCGAACCAACTCCAAAGCCTTGCCGGTGTCATCGCCGCAGGTCATGACAACAAAGCCATACTTGGCGGAAACAAGGCTGTGCAGGTTTTCCTCAATAAACTGCGACACCACAGCCGGCGGCATCCAGCCGTAAACGGGGAACACAAGCCCCACAACGTCAGCCGTCTCTTTGGGCGGGAGGAATATACTTTGCGCCGTGTCGCCGGTTTGCCCGGCAAGCCTTTCCGCCACAAAGCGGCTGTTGCCTGTACCCGAAAACCAGTAAATCATCTTCGCAAACCTGTTTTGAAGGTGAAACAGTCGTGAAAGACATTTGCCAGATCCGCCAGCACGGGAAACCGGAAGATGCCGAACACTGCGCTGCCGCTGCCGCTCATCGAGACATACGATGCCCCCATGTCATACAGCGTCTGCTTTATGGCGGCTATGCGCGGGTGTTGGGCAAACACCGACGGTTCGAAATCGTTCTTCAGCCGCCCGCGCCAAAGTTCAGGGTCGTCTTTCAGTATGTCCCTTATGTCCTCGCCCGGCTCTTGCGGGGTGAGGTTTGAGTAAGCTTCCCTGGTGCTTACGCTTTCGTCAGGCTTAATCAAGACGAGATATTTTCCTTTGAGGTTTATGTCCAGTGTCTCGAAAACATTGCCGATGCCGGTGGCGTAAACGGGTTTGCCGCTCACGAAAAACGCGCAGTCAGCCCCATAGCGCGAAATGCGCTGCCTCATTTCGTCCTCGCTTATCCCAAGGTCGAACATTTCGTTTATGGCTTTCATCGTTTCGGCGGCATCGCTGCTGCCGCCGCCAAGACCTGCTCCCGTAGGTATGTGCTTGTACAGGTAGAGCGACATGGGGGGCAGGTTGAACTCCTTGCGCAGGTCGTCATATACCCTGTACACGAGGTTGGCTTTGGGATTGTCGTTCCCGGGCATTCCATAAAACAGCACTTCTTCCTCGTCATCCTCATGCAATGGCTTTATCTCCAGCACATCGTTCAGCGGAATGGCGTAAAAGGCAGTTTCTATGTTATGGTATCCGTCTTCGCGCTTGCCCACAACGTTAAGCCCCAAATTTATTTTTGCACAAGGAAGTTTCAGCATGGTCGTTCGGAATTTTCTTAGGGCAAAGTTAGCACATTTTCAGCACAACCGACCAACCGCCATACTGAAAACGCAAAACTACATAAGACATTGAAAAAACTATGTCCTATGCAGGAAAAATTATATCAGACGTAGGAAAAATTACATCAGACAAAATTTTTGCGAACATAAGCGGTTGGGCAACAGCAACTTATATAAAACACCAAATAAAAGGACAATTCGCTGTAATTCAATAGAATAAACAAAAAACTCTGCTTTGTGAAAAACGGTTTTGCGGAGGCGGAAAAAACTTGCGGCAACCTCAAAAGGGGTTGCCGCAGGCTAAACGTATGTTGTGATGTCAGTTAATCTTCTTCTGCCTCAAAGTCCTCTTTGTCTGCTCCGCAAATGGGGCAGACCCAGTCTTCTGGAAGATTTTCAAACGCTGTTCCGGGAGCTGCTCCGTGTTCGGGGTCTCCCACTTCCGGGTCGTACACGTATCCGCAT
>CAKRMO010000185.1 GCA_934364765.1 uncultured Bacteroidaceae bacterium
GGGTTATTGTCTATTTTCCGGAAATTTTAGCCGTCTGCGGGTTGAGGATGTTGTGCGCCCCTATGAGGAAAGCTTTTGCCGTCCCGAATTTCAGGTTCATGTCAAGGCGCACGGGCAGGTGGTTTTTGTCGTCGGTTATGTAGAACTTCACAAGTTCCACGTCCTTTCCCGTGTCTTCGTCTTTTTCAATGTACGAGAACACGAGCGTGCGGTATTTTGTCGAGGTGTGTTCCACTTGGAATGTGGAACGCCCCCGGAACACCAGTTTCTCGTTGTGGATTTCTCCCGCGTCGGTCATCTGGAAATTGTAGGTGAACCCTTTCTTGACGTTGTCGAGGTTCATGCAGCGGGCGCGGAGCATTATGCTTAGCATATCGTATATGCAGTTAGCCCTGCTTGCGCTTTTTTCCCTGATCTCGCCCTTGCGGTTGCGGTGGCGCATTTTCGCGTAACTCCGTCCGCCCTTGTACGAATACCACACTTCGTCTGTGCGGTAGCGGTCGCCTTCCTTGGCGCGCTTTGTGTAATATAGCGGCACGAGGTCTTGCGTTACATAGCTTTTCAGCGTGTCGCGCATCACGAAGTATTTGTCGGCCTTCGAGGATGTGCGCGTGATCAGGCTTGCGCGGTATGCGTCCTTGCCTTGGTATGATGTGGAGCTTGTGGTGAGCGATGCGTTGCCCACCTTGAACCATACGAATTTCCAGTTGAAGTACATGTCATACATCAGTGTCTCGCCGCTTTTGAACGCAGTGTTTTTTATAGGGCACTGCGCTGTGGATGTTATCCACGCGAGGCTGACTGTGAGAATAAGCAGAATGTTCCTTTTCATCTCTTGTTGCGTTGTTTTTTCTGTTCCTCTTTTTGTTTTTTGAGCAGTCTGTCGGCGTTTCGGTGCTGTATCTCGCGCTTTTTCTCCGCCCTTTGCTTGGTTATTTCCTTGGGCTTTTGCTTTTCGAGCGGCGTTGAGCGCACGTTCCACTCCTGCTCGCTGTCCCAGCTTGCCCGCAGTTCAATTCCCGTGGGGAAGTAATACACAGGCTCGGGTTGCAGCTGCTCAGCAAACAGTCCTGTGTCCCATTTGCCGTTGCCGTTTTGGTCGACAAACATTCTCAGGTAGTATTTCCCGGGGGTTATGTAGTAGAAGTCGGCGTGGTCGCCGTCGGCTTTCACGGTGCGGTATGGCTTGTCGCCTTTCAGCAGCTGCACGTATGCCTGCCCGTTGTCGTAGTTGCTGAGCGTTACGAAAAGCGAGGCGTAGGTTTCGGCGGCGGGAACGCTGAAGCTCATTTCCATCTTTATGTTGTTGTTGCCGTAGATGCTTGTGAACGCGGCGGAGTCTATTTGCAGTTTGTATTTCTGTCCGTTGCGCCATTCGCCGAACACGGTGTAGGAAAGCAGGTTTGCGCTGTCGCGCGAAATGATGAAGGGACGTTCCTCCCAAAGGGTGTCAACTTCGAGCGAGAGGTGTATGCGCGAGGTGTCAATCTTTGTCAGCGGTTCGTTAAGCAGGAATGTGATGTTCTCGTTCGGGGCAAGGTTGTTCATGGCGTTGTACCTCATGCGTATCCATTGCCTCGGCTGGCGTTCGTTGAACTTTTTGCCGCGTTTTTCTGAGCGTTCCTTGCGTTTTGCCCACTGCTCCATTTTGTCGTTGAAGTCCTTGGCTATTTTTGCGTAGGATGTGCGCGAAACCAGTTCAAGCGTGTCGCTGCGCATTTCGTCAACGCCGGTGGAGTCGTTGGTGTCGTGGTAGGTCAGCTCCAGTTCCAGCGTGTCTTTCTTTACGAGCGCGGTGTCTTTCAGCCAGTATGTGATGGTGTCGTTGCCCGCGCTGTTTTGTATTAGAAAGGCGTTGCCGGCATTGAAGTTTATGCCCTTTATTTTTGGAAGCTCCGCCGTTGGCGCGGTGAAGTAAAGGCTGAACGAGTAGGGCGACTTGCGCTCGCTTTTCAGCAGGTGGTGCACGGTCTGTGTCTCCTTGAACGAGCGCAGCACTATGTCGTCGGGCATGAAGCGCGTGTAGTTCACCGTCTTTATAGTGTCAATTCTCACGGAGTCAATCCAAACGGTGTCCTGCCGCGTTGCCGGCGCGAAAGACGGCACTATGATGTCTTTTGTAAAGGCTATGTCCTCGCTTTTCTGGTGGAACTCAAAGTCGCTTTCGGCATCGTTGAGCGCGTAGATGCGGTATTTTCCCGGCGCAATGCCCTTTATCACGAAGTGTCCCGAGCCGTCGGTGCGCCCAATCTTTTCGAGCGGTTTTTTTACAAACGCGCTGTCGTTGAGGTTTGAGTGAAGCCCCACGAGTATGCCTTTCACCGGCTCAAGGTTTTGGGCGTCAAGCACCTTGCCCGAGACTTCGAGCGTGTCGATTGTCCCGCCGGTTGAAAACACATAGGCATAGCTTCCCATGGGGTTGCCCTCGTTGTTGTCCTGTATGGCGTCGGAAAAGTCTATGGTGTATGTGGTGTTGGGGATTAGCGAGTCTTTCAGCTCCACGAAGATTTTCTTCCCCGAGGCGCGTATTTCGGGCTGGTCAATTTGCGGCGGGGAGATGACCACCTTTTCTGCGGCGTTGTTCAGCTTGATGTATTCGCTGAAAAACAGGGTTATCGTCTGCTGCTTGTTGTTCAGCGTGTATTCTTTCGGCGATGCGCCCACCACGCTTGGCGGAGTTTCGTCATACGGCCCTCCGTCGGGTCTCCCCGGGTTGGCGCACGAAAAGGCCAATGCCGATGCCAGCGCCAGTGTGATGTTTGTGAGCAGTTTTCGGATTGTCATTTATATGTGGGTTTCCGTTACTGTTTGTTGAGCGCCAGGATTTCTTCTATAATCTTGCGCGAGTTGCTCAGGCGCGGCACTTTGTGCTGCCCCCCGAGCTTGCCTTTGCTTGCGAGCCATTCGTTGAAAAGTCCGGGCTTTGCCTCGGTTATTTCGAGCTGTTGCAAAGTTACGTTGTTGGAGCGTTTTGCCTCGTAGTCGGAATTGATTCTTTGCAGCGCCTTGTCGAGCTTTTCGGCAAATGCGGCGATGTCGCCGGGGCGTTTCGCAAATTCAATGACCCATTGGTGGCGGCATTTTCCGTGGATGTCCATGAACACGGGCGCGGCGGTGTATTCGGCAACCTGTGCGCCTGTTTCGCGGCAGGCTTCGGCAAGCCCTTTTTCGGCGTTGTCAACCATCAGCTCCTCGCCAAAGGCGTTTATGAAGCTCTTTGTCCTTCCGCTTATTATGAACTTGTAGGGATTTTTCGATGTGAACTTCACCGTGTCGCCAATCTGGTATCTCCACAGCCCGCACGAGGTTGAAATCACGATGGCGTAGTTCTTTCCCGTCTCCACGTCCCATAGCGGCACGGCTTTCGCGCCGGGGCTGCCCACTTCCTCAAGGGGGATGAACTCGTAGAACACGTCATAGTCGATCATCAGCAGCATTGCGGGGTCGGCGGGGTCGTCCTGAAGCCCGAAGAACCCCTCGCTGGCATTGTAGGTCTCCATGTAGTGCATCTTTGGGCTGGTTATGAT
>CAKRMO010000186.1 GCA_934364765.1 uncultured Bacteroidaceae bacterium
CGGTTTTCCTGCCGCTGGCAGCGAATATGCTGCTGCTCTCTTTTAGTCGTAGTCTGTTTGAATGTCTCCCGGGGATGCCATTGCGGGCGTGTCCTCTTTTGAGATGCTTATGCTGCCGCTTGGCGACACGGCGATTGCGAACGACAGGAACTCGTCTTCCTGCGCCGGGTTTGCCACGCTTGCCGAGAACACCAGGTTGCCGTTTTCTGTTTTGTTATATACAATCCACTCAAACACGTATTTCGAGTACGATTTTGCGCTCATGTAGTCGCGGAACATGGATTTGCGTATTTCTTTGTCGATGATTACGTTTCCGCCGGAGACTATTTTGAGGCTTACAACATTGTCAACGTACTTGATGTTGTCCTCGTCCGTAACCGTTTGTCCGCCGTTGTCGGGGGTGCGGCTTATTTTCACAAGCGTCCTTGCGCCTTTCCATTCCAGGGTGTCGCAGGTTTGCCGTGCGGCGTCTTTTATGATTTCCTGCATATTGTTTCCTGAAACTGTTTCTGCGGGGGCGACGCTTGCCACGTTTTTCTTTTTTTCTCCGCAGGCGCATAACACCAGTGCCGCCGCAAATATGGCGGCCAGTCTGCTTTTTTTCATTTTCGAATGGTTTTGTTTGCGAAAATACAAATTTTGAGTGCAAAATGCCGCCTTTGTGTGCCTAAACTTGATGGTGCATCGGGCATTTGGCGGGATTTTTATAAATTTGCAGCTAACAGACAGCGAAGCCAATGAACAATTTTCTTGAAGTGCACAACGTGGTGAAGCGTTTTTCAAACCACACAGCCCTTGACGGTGTGAGCATAAACGTGCCGGAAGGCAGAATATTCGGACTGCTCGGCAGAAACGGGGCAGGCAAAACCACGCTCATAAGGATAATAAACCGCATAACCGCTCCCGACAGCGGGCAAATTGTGTTCGGCGGACATGAAATGACTGCCGAAGATGTTGCCCTTATAGGCTACTTGCCCGAAGAGCGCGGGCTTTACCGAAAGATGAGGGTGGGGGAGCAGGCAACGTATCTCGCCATGCTCAAAGGGCTTTCGCGGCGCGAGGCGCAGGCAAGGCTGGAAAAATGGTTTGAGAAGCTCGGAATACTTTCGTGGTGGGACAGAAAACTTGAGGAGCTGTCAAAGGGCATGCAGCAGAAGGTGCAGTTTGTGATAACCGTGGTGCACGAGCCGCAGCTTCTGATTTTCGACGAGCCTTTCAGCGGCTTTGACCCGGTGAATGCGCAGCTGCTCAAAAAGGAGATGCTCGAACTGCGCGACCAAGGGCATACAATTATATACTCAACCCACAACATGGAAAGCGTGGAGGAGGTTTGCGACTATTTCGCGATTATAGACAAGTCCCATGTCGTGCTTGACGGCAATGTGGAGGATGTGCGCCGCAAGTACCGCGAGGGGCTTTATGCGGTTTCATACGAAGGGGCGGTAACGCTGCCGGAAAACGGGATGTACTCCGTGCTTTCAAGCGTTGCTGACAGGAATGAGACTAAAATCACTGTTTCAAAAAAAGGCGGCGTGTCAAATTCCGCGCTTGCTGCGGAACTTGCGGGCTGTGGGGAACTCAATGGATTTGCGGAGCTGTTCCCGTCAATGAGCGACATATTCCTGAAAACGGTTGGGGGACGTTGACGGACTGCTGCCGGGAAACTTCTTCCGTTGGGGGCAGGAATTCATAAAAGCCGGAATTTCCATTTGCCGGCGGTTTTCTTCGGGAAAGGCACGGCACAAAGCGCAAAAACGCAAACTGTTGGAAATCTGAGCGTTATGACAACTTTGATTTTTCTTACAAGTTATTGTTTTTCAAAGGCTTGCAAAAGCGAAAAAAAGGTCTGATGTAGTTTGAATTATGTCTGATATAATTTTTCCTGCATAGGACATAGTTTTTCCTACATCAAATGTAATTTTAGCGGTATTGGTTTTGCGCCATTTGCAGGGGCGTATGCAATACGCCCTACGGAGGCGCAAATTGAGCCACACCGCTCAAACAAAACAAACCGTAGCGGCGGTATTGTAAAATGGCGCAATCCTGTCCGAATTTCAGAATTGCTTTATCCCGAACTCGTGTAAGGAAACGGCACATAAACGAAGCACGGATGCAAAAGTTGGTTTGCATCCGTGCTTCGTTATGCAGGTGATATTACTTGCCAAGCGGGATTTTCGCCACGCGGCGTTCGTGCCGCCCGCCTTCAAACGCGGTGCTGAAAAACTCGTCCATGATGGATTTTGCCTCCTCTTCTGAAACATACCGCCCAGGCATCACAAGTACGTTTGCGTTGTTGTGCAGACGCGCCATGTGTGCAATTTCTGGAGACCAGCAGAGTGCTGCCCTCACATGGGGGTGTTTGTTGAGCGAGATAGCCATTCCCTGTCCTGTGCCGCAGATGGCTATTCCTGTGGCAACGCTGCCGTTGTCGATTGCGCCGCCAAGTTTGTGGGCGTAGTCGGGATAGTCGCACGACTCCTCGTTGAAACATCCGTAGTCCTCGCTTTCATACCCGCGTGCGGCGAGATATTCCTTTACGTATTGCTTCAGCAGGAAACCTGCATGGTCGGAGGCCAGTCCGATTATAATCTTTTCGTTGCTCATTTGCCTGAAATGTATTTTTTAATGTCTTCGGCCACAAATTCGGGAGTGAAACCGAACTTCTTGTCAAGCACTTTGTATGGTGCGCTTTGTCCGAAGCTGTCAAGCCCGTGTACGTATCCGTTAATTCCTACGAGGCTTTCGAGCGTAACGGGCAAGCCGGCTGTGAGGCCGTATGCCTTTGCGCCTGTAGGCAGCACGCTTTCGCGGTATTCCTTGCTCTGTGTCTTGAAAAGCCCCTCGCTCGGGCAGCTTATGATGTTGATGCCAATTCCTTCCTTCTCCAGAATTTCCGAAGCCTCAATAAGTGTCGAAACCTCCGAGCCGGACGCTATGGCATAGCACGCCGGGTTTTCCACGCTTTTAACGACGTATGCGCCTTTTGCGGTTTTTGCATAGTCTGTGCTTTCGGGAAGGTTGGCCACAGCCTGACGCGAGAAAATAAGCGCGGTGGGAGTCTGCGAGTTCTCCATTGCCATGCGCCAGCACTCTGTGGTTTCGTTCACATCGGCGGGGCGCAGCACAAGCAGCGAGTTTCTGCCGCTGTGGTTCTTCAGTTTTTCGAGCAGGCGTATTTGCGCCTCCTGCTCAACAGGCTGGTGGGTAGGGCCGTCCTCACCCACGCGGAAAGCATCGTGGCTCCATACGAATTTCACGGGAAGCTCCATGAGCGCCGCCATTCTTATTGCGGGTTTCATGTAATCGGAGAACACGAAGAACGTTCCCATTGCCGTGATTACGCCTCCGTGGAGTGTCATGCCCATAAGCGTGCACGCCATTGTCAGTTCGCTCACGCCGGCTTGCAGGAAGTTCCCGGTGAAGTCGCCGCAGTGTATTTCGTGGGTCTTTTTCAGGAAACCGTCTGTCTTGTCGGAGTTGCATAGGTCTGCCGATGAGCATACCATGTTCTCAAC
>CAKRMO010000187.1 GCA_934364765.1 uncultured Bacteroidaceae bacterium
CCGTGGCTGAAAATTTCATGAAATGCGGGGTGTCGTTTGCGTCGAGCGTGAAAAAGCACACAGGCCGCCCGTACTCAAAATTGTGGTCGATGTCGGTGTTGGCGGTGCGGAAAATCTCTATCGAAAGCTGGTTTAGGGAATTGTAGTAACTGCGTCCCACCCTTAGCGGAAACCAGCAAATGCCGCGCTTAATCTTTCTGCCAAGGGGCATCACGGTTGTCTCGCGCCTGAAGGTCTCCTGCTCGTATTTGTATTCCGCCTCGAGCAGACGGCGGTTATGCATAAGGAAGTCTGTGGATTTTGCCATTTATTGTGTCTGGCTAATAGTTAGTCCGGCTTTGCGAAACGCCGAACTGCACAAACACATTGTCGCCCAGCTTCAAGTCCACAGCCCCGCCCCAGCGGTCTTCGCCGAAGCCGGGAAAGTTGCGCAGCCTCCGCCCGCCCGGCACGAGGCTTTTCTCGCCGAAGGCGTAAACGTTCATGCGCTCGTTGAGCCTGCAGGCAGCCACGCCAAACACCGAGGCGTTGCGCATTTTCCATCCGCCCCAGTCGAGCGTCTGCATATTCACGCCGCCGGCAAAGGCAAGCCTCTCGCCCAGCGGCATGGCGTAAACAAAGGCGGCGTTGCTGCCGAAGCCCACGCCCCGGGGCGAGTGTTTGCCGAAGCCGGCAGTAACGCTCATGCCCAACTGTGCGTTGAAACCCTCGTGAAGCTGCCAGGGGCTCATATAGAAAGGCTCGGGCATCCAAAGGCGCGGCATAAGGGCGGCAACCCTCCCCGTGTCCTCTGCCGGGGCTGCGGTTTCGCCGGCCGCCATTGGCAGCCGCCTGTAACCGTATTCCTGCGCACTTGCCGCTGCAAATATTGCAAGCGCGAAAACAACAAATACTGTACGTCTCATATCAGTATGCGAAAATACAAATAATCGCGCAAAAACAATTTCATCAGACATCGCGAAAATTACATCGGACATAGGAAAAACTACATCGGACATAGAAAAAATTATATCAGACATAATTCAAACTACATCAGACCTTTTTTTGCCGCCTTGCAACCCGCTGGAAAATAAATGCTTGCAGAAATTTTTCATAAAAGGATAACTGCTTGAAAATCACAGTATTACCCCTTCTGAAATATTTGTGAAAACTTTTTCCCGAAAGTTGGTTGCGCAATTGAAATATTTTGTATTTTTGCACCCGATTAAATGAAGGATGAAAAATCATACGAAACTCAAGTATTATTAAGCACATATAAAATGATTATGAGGAAGATTCAACTACTCTTTTCAACGGTTGCCGTAGCGTTGTTTGCGGCGTTAACCACAACGGCTTCCGCGCAGACCAGCCCATGGAAGGGGGCGACACCCGAAAGCCTTGCAAGCAGCGGCGAACAGTTCTTCCTGTACAATGTGGGTACGGGAAAATTTGTTACAGCCGGAAACGGCTGGGGAACGGAAGCCGCGCTGAGATACAGCGACTACGGCTCTCCGATGACAATCAAGGAAACCGGGGGCGGCTATCTGGTTCTTTCGGGATTTCAAAACAGTAAATTTGCTGCCGGCGAATATCTCGGCATAAACTACCCCGAATACACCACAGACGATGAATGGGGCGGCAACGGCTCGATTGCGCCAATCATGGAGGCGCAGGACGCGGGAGAGTTCAATCCTATACTTTTGGGAAACAAGAACAGCTACTCACGTTCTTGGACTATAGCGCAGACTTCGGCTTCCGGCGATAATATCTACAGCTTTACCGAAAATATAAAGAGGAAGAAGATTTCGTCCTTAACAGGAACGGGTTATGCCGATGCCGAGATTTCCCTGAAGCTCGGTGCTGTTTACGGCATGAACTCGGAAAACGTTGCAATGAACTTTGTCGGCAACGAACAGACGGCGTTCACCTCCGGCGATGTTGATGCGCAATATGCGGACTACTACAAATGGCAGCTTGTGCCGGTGTCGGAGTTCGAGAAGATGCGCGGCGAGGAAGCCGCCGCAGCAGACGGAATGGGGCAGAACGAAAACATGACATATTTGCTGAAAGACCCCTTCTTCGACCGCAACAATGGCAATTTCAGCGGCTGGGATGTAAATTCCACTGCAACAGGAAGCGACCGCCGTTACGATTGGCAAGCCAGCGGCGACGATAGGTACACAAAGGACCAGCCTTGGAACACGGCCAACTTCAGGAGAATACAGGTGGACACCAAGGCGGATGGCAAATACGCTTTCGGCTCGTTTGAGGGCGTGGGCAGCGCGTCGCAGACTTTCAACGTTCCCGCAGCCGGAGTTTACAGGATTTCATGCCGCGGCTTCTATAATGGGGCAAACGCAGCCAGACTGTTCGTAAAGGTGGGCAATGACACAAAGACCGCGCCGCTTGTGAACGAAACTTCGTTCAGCAAGACAAACGACGACGCGGAACTCGTGAAAGCCGGCAAGGCGCTGTATGAGAATGCCGGCGGAAAATACACTGTGGGCATTACGGTGAAAGCCACGCAGGACGGACAGCAAATAACCGTGGGCGTGGAGAAGGACGCGGCAACGAAGTCTGACAGGCATCGCCAAACTTTAAGTTCAACGAATTATTATTACGACACCGACTACACTGGCGTTGACAATTTCCAGATAGTTTATTTGGGCAAAGCTCCGTTTGTGCTTGACGACACCAAGAAGAACGACGACACCTACATTCAGGACAAATACGCTGAGGGCAACAACAACGTGAGCGTGGTGTTGAGCCGCAAGTTCACTCTCGGCAAGTGGAACACCTTGACGCTTCCCGTATCGCTCACCGCAGCGCAGCTGAAGAACACTTTCGGCGATGAAACCAGGGTTGCGGAACTCAAGGGCATCGGCGCAAGGGGAAGCATCGACTTCGAGACTGTGTCGCTTGGCAACAACGCCGCAACGGCAATCGAGGCAGGGAAGATGTATCTCATAAATCCGTCGCAAGCTCCCTTGGACAAATACATCGATGAGAACGGCAACGAGAAGGCGGGTTCGTACTACGCTCTCGGACGCTGCGACTTCTCGAAAGGCTACACCGAGGCTGCAACAGAGACATCGGGCGGCGTGAATGCGGTAGGCAACTACGGCACGACAACCTGCCCGGAAGGAGCATACGCTTTCAGCGGCGGGAATATGTACCACCTGACGGATGCAATGGAGATAAAAGGTTTCCGTGGCTACTTTGAAAACGCATCGGGAAATGCGCTGAAGTTTAATGTTGACGACACGGTTACCGCAATAGAAAACGTAAGCGCGGACAAAAACTCTGAAAGCGGCGCGGTTTACACCGTTGACGGCATAAAGGTTCGCGACAACGTCACCTCGCTCGAAGGACTGCCCGCAGGGCTTTACATCTTCAAGGGCAAAACTCGTCTGGTTAAGTAACACTGCTAAAGAAACGGAACAATGAACAAGAGAAAATATATAAAACCCGAAATGGAGGTGATTGCGATGCCTTTGCAAACCACCCT
>CAKRMO010000188.1 GCA_934364765.1 uncultured Bacteroidaceae bacterium
GCTTCACGGCCTTGCGTGCCATGTAGCTTGTGCCGAGCCCCTCCTCGTTGAGAATGCGGCGTTCCTTAACGCCTATGCGGGTCATAATCCACTCGTCGTTGGTGTCGACCATTCTCGACAGCTCGTCATTGGTCAGCACATATTCGGGGACATAGCCCCCCACTCCTGTTATTATAGCGTTTATATTGTTAGCCATTTCCTCTTTGTTTATAATACAACAACTTGAAGACTATGCGAGTTTCCCGCGCAGCCTCCAAGTTCTCATCAGATTAAGTACGGAACGAAGCAATTATGCTTCCGCCCCTTTTTCGATTGCCACCTTGCCGCGATAGTAGCCGCAATCGGGGCATACTGTGTGATATACGTACAGCGAGCCGCAGTTAGGGCATACAGCGAGTGTAGGCGCAACTGCCTTGTCGTGGGTTCTGCGCTTACGTGTGCGGGTCTTGGATTGTCTTCTTTTAGGATGTGCCATTTTATTCTAAATGTTTATTTGTTTATTATTTTTATTGTATCTCCGCAGAATGGCCTTCGAGCCATTTCATCACGGCAGGATTGCATCCGCCTTCCTCATGCACTCTCACCGAAGGCACATTGAGGGCAAGCGTCTCGAATATGCGGTGGGACAAGTCGAGAGTGCCGTCGGCTCGCGCCTCGAGCAAATCCTCGTCATCGCTGTCCGCACCGCCGTTGACGCACACCACCTTTACGGTGTCCTCCAACTCCGTGCCGTAGTCCATCTCGTCAAGACAGCGGGTGCATGGTACGCGCAGCACGCCCTTCACCTTCA
This sequence comes from uncultured Bacteroidaceae bacterium, assembly GCA_934364765.1. Lineage (GTDB taxonomy): Bacteria > Bacteroidota > Bacteroidia > Bacteroidales > Bacteroidaceae > UBA6398. The sequence goes on from CAKRMO010000188.1 coordinate 791, forward strand.
TCCTGACAACATAGTCGCATTTAGCGTCCTGCGACTTTTCCGCCGTGGCTGCCACATCAACGACACCGCCAACAACGTCCTCGCTGTCGAACTGCTTGAAAAAGCCCTCGTCCAGACGGAAGCTTTCACCGCCGCCCTTATTGGCTAATTCTTTGACATTTACTGTGCAGCGTATCATATCAGTGCGTACATTCCACTAAAAGCGACCGCAAATTTATGATTTTTTCGGCTAACACGGAAGTTTATATATGGAAAATCGTCAAAAAAGCGTGTTCGGCAGCGTGTTTTGCACTTTTCCGCGCCCATGCGCAGGGCGTTAGGAATAATATTTCTAATTTTGCGCCAAATTACATACCGATATGAGCGCGATAATCATGTGGTGCCTGGCCCACCTTAACTATTGGACTATAATCCTGTTCATGGCCGTTGAAAGTTCGTTCATCCCCTTCCCCTCCGAGGTGGTTGTGCCGCCGGCGGCGTGGCTTGCCGCAAACGGCGAAAACGGCCTCAACATCGCCGGCGTGGTAATAGCCGCCACAATAGGGGCCGACATTGGCGCAACAATCAACTACCTGCTCGCCATGCTCCTCGGCCGCCCCATCGTGTATGCCTTCGCCCGCTCCAGGATAGGGCACATCTGCCTTATAAACGAGGAAAAGGTGAAGCACTCCGAGGCTTTCTTTGCCAAGCACGGCGTGGCGTCAACATTCTTCGGGCGGCTTGTGCCGGCGGTAAGGCAGCTTATATCCATCCCCGCCGGTCTGGCAAAGATGCACTTCGGGAAATTCATCCTTTTCACAACTCACGGCGCGGGGGCATGGAACATCGTGCTCGCCGCGATAGGCTTCTCGCTGTCGAAAGTGCCGGGAATGAAAACCACGCAGGACATCGCCGACCTGTCATCGAAATACAGCCACACCATAGGCTATGCAATCCTCGCCGTCGTGGCGGTGGCGCTGCTGGCCGTGATGATAAGGGAGGCAAACAAGAAACGCAACAAAGACAAACAATAATGGACCACCTGCCAAAAGACCCCGCAATTCTTGTTTCGAGTGTAAACATGCTCCTGCGCGACAACGAATACGACTCGTTCGAGGAACTCTGCCGCTGCTTCAGCCGCAATCCCGAAGAAGTCAAGGCTTTCCTGAAAGAGAACGGATATGTTTACTGCGAGGGGCAGAAACAGATACGCCCCATAGGTTTTGACGAAGCCTGAAAGCATGATAAGCAGGGACGCTATAGAGACAGCATACAGCTTTTTCCACCAGAAAGAGAGGATATACGCGCATTCCCATATCGCCCCGCAAAGGGACGACATTGAATACGCCATAGCCTCATACGCCGAAAGCATGAACAAGGAACTGTACATGAAAATCTCCGGCGGCAAGGAGGGCTTTCTGCTCAGCCACGCCACCTTCGGGGACGACATGGCGCAAGCCGTGGAAAGGCTCTCCGAAATGCTCTGAACGGCGATGCACACCCAACGCGCCGCCTCCCCCTACTGCGCCAAACAGAGGGAATCGAACTTCGAGCTGCTCAGGATTGTGGCGATGATGTTCATCGTGGCCCACCACTTCCTCATAGCCACCGGGAATGTTGACTACTACAGCCCCGCCCCGTGCGGCGGCGAACTTGCCAACTCGTTCCTCGTCTGCGGCGTTGACTGCTTCATCCTCATTTCGGGCTATTTCGGCATCAGAGCCAACGCAGGCAAATTCCTGTGGCTTGCCCTCCTTACAGTCCTCACACTTTTGGCGGAAGCCATGCTTGCCGCCGTTCCCGCAACAGGCGGCCTTGTGAACCTGCACTACGCCATACACCGCATCGTCCCCTTCTTCAAAGACAGCAACTGGTTCATTCCCTCATACATAGGGCTTATGCTCCTGTCGCCCATACTCAACAAGGCCCTCGCCAACGCCTCGCAAAAAGAGCTGTCGCTATGGACCGCCGCCCTCACGCTGCTGTGCCTGTACTCCTACTTTTTCAGCATCACCCCGGTTGACTCCACGGGCTACAACCTCATACAATTCATATACCTGTACATACTCGGCCGTTTCCTGCGCCGCAACTGCACCGGCGTGAAAGCCCCACAGGCGGCGGTCATGTACGTGGGCGGCAGCCTCATGGCGTATGCAGTGTCGGTGTTCGTCAAACCGGGGTTCACCGCCTTTGCCTACAACAGCCCGCAGATACTCCTGTCGTCGTGCGGACTGTTCCTGCTGTTCAAAAACACAAGGCTGCGCAGCAAGGCAATAAACGCCGCCGCCTCAACCATGTTTTGCGTATTCCTGTTCCACTACTCCATTATATATAATGTAAAAGGCGGCTGCCCCGCCGCAAAAGCCGCACTTGTATATCTCGCATCCTTTGCGGGGGGTATGGCAATAGGGACGCTGGCAAAACTTGTACGCCCAAACATACGCCGCCACAACTGACGTTCTCCCAACATACCAAAAACTATGTCTGATGTAGGGAAAACCACATAGGACATAGAAAAAATTATATCAGACATAATCCAAACTACATCAGACCTTTTTTTGCCCACCCGCAACCCCATGAAAAACAAACGCTTGCAAACTTTTTTAATTTCATGACAACTGTTTTGAAATCACCACATTGGAAACAACTGTCAAGTTTCGGCAATCTGCCTTCAAGGCAGGGTGCAAACACCTCGCATACCC
>CAKRMO010000189.1 GCA_934364765.1 uncultured Bacteroidaceae bacterium
GAGTAGTGTGGCGCGGCTCATGCGGTGGCGTGTGGGGCGTGTGCCATACGCCCCTGCAAATGGCGCAAAACCAATACCGCTGAAACTACATAGGATGCAGTAAAAACTACATAGGACATAGAAAAAATTATGTCTGATATAATCCAGACTACATCAGACCTTTTTTCCGCCACTTGCAATGCTTTGAAAAACAAACCGTTATAGTGTTTAACAACAAACAGTGTATATGTCTGTAAATCAATGCGCTATGCAAAAAAACGGCAGTTTGGGGAAAACGCCCCCGGAATTGCGCCTTGCGGTGTCAGTCTCCGGGACAGCCGCAATGCTCGCCGTGGTGTTCAAGCTCAAGGGTTACGTGGGCTATTCCGTCGGCCGCCAATTTCTCGCGTATGCGGTGTTTCGCCTCCTCCATGTTGTCGTTGCTGTCAACCACCACGTGGGCCGTGAGCGCGGCCTCGGTGGTGCTTATCGCCCATACGTGCACGTGGTGAACGTCCTCGACGTGCGGCTGCGACTTCATGTCGTCCATAACCTTGTTGATGTCTATGTTTTCGGGTATGCCGTCGAGCGACAGGCGCAGGCTTTGCGACAGAAGGTGCCATGTGGAGAAGAGTATCACGACAACAATCACGAGACTTATTATAGGGTCTATCACGTTCCAGCCTGTGAACGAGATTACGAAGCCCGACACCAGCACCCCGACCGACACCAGCGTGTCGGCAAGCATGTGTAGGAACGCGCCTTCGGTGTTGAGGTCGTTCTTTTTGTGGCGCATCAGCAGCCATGTGCTCAGGCCGTTCACTATGATGCCTATGCCCGCCGTCCACGATACGGCCGCCCCGTTCACGGGCTGCGGGTCGGAGAATTTGTGTACGCTTTCCATTATTATCGCCCCCACGGCAATCAGCAGTATGATTGCGTTGAGCAGGGAGATGAGCACTGTGCCTTTCTTGTAGCCGTATGTGAAGCCCGCCCGGGCCGGCACTTTGGCAAGCTCGAAGGCAAAGAGCGCGAGCAGCAGGCTGAACACGTCGCTGAGGTTGTGGCCCGCGTCGGACACAAGCCCGAGTGAGTTCTGGCTGAAGCCCACGCCCGCCTCAACGATGACGAAAAGCAGGTTGAGGGCTATCGCGAAAATGTAAACGCCGTTGAGCGACGTGATTTTTTCCGAACTGTGGCTGTGGCTGTGATGGTGGTGTTCCATTTTTTGTCTATTTTGCGTTGTCCTCCACAAGGAGGCTGTTTATCTGCATCAGCAAGTATTTTTTCCACTCCATAATCATGGCGCGGTATTCGTCCTCGTCCATGTCGAACCACGACACGAAAAGGTTCTTGGTTATGAAAGGGAAGGCTATGTTGCCGTAGAAGGCGGTGAAGACCATGTACATCGGAACTTTTCTGAGCCGCCCCTCCTGCATTTCTTTGTTCAGCACATCGCGCACAAGCGAGAACACCTTGTCGTAGTGCATTTCCCGCGCCGTGGCGATGAAGTGCTCCGCATCGCGCTGTATCTCGGATATGAAAAAGCCGGGGATTGAGGGGTTTTCGAGGAAACGTCCGAAATATTCGTCTGTAACAAGCGACAGGCGCTCCATGAGCGGTTTGTCGCTCGCCATAATCTCGCGCAGGCGCGGCATGAGCGTCTCCACAATTGATGAGAACACCGCACGGAACATCACGTCCTTGTTGGCGAAATAGTAGTGGAGCGTTGAGCGGTTAACGCCCGCCGTTTCGGCAATGTCGCACATGGTGGTGTCCTCGAAGCCCTTCTCGATGAAAAGCCTCCGCGCCGCGTCAATCATGAGCATCTCCTGCCCGCCGTATGTCCTTGCGCTCATCTTGGCTGCCTTATGTTGTCTATGAAAAGCAGCAGGCGGTTTGCGATGTTCACATCGCTCACCGAACTGTCAAAGTCGAGCGAAAGGATGTTCATGTTCGGGAACATTGCCTTCATCTTCTTTTCGATGCCTTTCTCTATAATGTGGTTGGCTATGCAGCCGAACGGCTGCAGGCTCACCACGTGGTTTATGCCGTGTGCGGCGTATGTGGCGATTTCTCCGGGAATAAGCCATCCTTCTCCGAATTGCGCGTTGAGCGAAATGATTTTCTCCGCCCGCCGCGCCTTTTCGCGTATGTCGTCAAACGGGGTGTAGTGCCTGAATGCCGAAGCGGCGCGGTCGAACGCGGTGATGCGCTTCTGCACCTTGCGGTAAAGCCAGTTCACAATGGCGTCGGGCATGCTTTTGCGCTGGAGCATGGTGCGGTTCTTGGTCTCGCGGTTCACAAAGCTCTGGGTGAAGAAGTCGGTTATCAGCGGCGGCACAACCTCAAGCCCTTGCCCTATGAGCCAGTCGGTAACATTCTTCTGGGCGTAGGGGTTGAACTCAAGGAATATCTCTCCCACGATGCCCACTTTGGCGGTCTGCCTTTCGGTGCACACGGCGTTGAACTCCCTTGCCGCCTCGCCAGCAAGCTCCGGCAGGGCGTCGGCGCTGTTTCTTTCTATTATGGGCTTGGCCATATTAAGGTATTTTTCCTTCAGCGCGGCGGCAGAGCCTTTTTCCGCCTCGCGTGCAACGGTGGCATAGTACATTTTTGCTATCACGTCGCTGTAGAGCATGGTGGAAAGTGCTGTGGGAAGCAGTTTCAGCCATGGAATCTTAAATCCCGGCTGGTAGTTGTCAATTCCGCTCCCGAACGAAAGCGACACAACCGGGGTGTTGCGGTATCCGTTTGAGAGCAGGGCGCGCTTGATGAGTGCTATATAGTTGCTGGCGCGGCATTGTCCGCCGGTCTGCGTTATGGCAACCGCCGTCTCGTCGGGATTGAACTTTCCGCTTTTGAAAGCTTTAACCACGTCGCCCACAATGAGCGTTGCAGGGTAGCACACCTCGTTGTTGGAGTATTTTAGCCCAAGCTCGTCAGATGCCGAGTCGCTCATGGGGAGGTTGACGATGTTGAAGCCAGCCACTTTCATTGCCGCCGGGATGAGCGGCGAAAGGAAAGGCGTGAAGAACGGCGCGATGATGGTGCGGCTGCGCTCGGTCTTGGTGAACGCCGGAGTGGTTTCAAATGGCGCGGTTTTCCCTTGCGCTTCGCTGTGGCTTATCTTGAGGCTCTCCACAAGCGAGCGCACACGCAGCTTTACGGACCCAACGTTGTCTATGTCGTCAATCTTAAGGAGCGTGAGGTTCTTGTGGTATCTTCCGAGCGTTGCCCGGACTTCGTTGGTGAGGAAAGCGTCGGGCCCGCAGCCAAAGGAAGTGAGCTGCATATACTGCACGTCCGCCCCCTGAAGTCCCGCCCATTTCGCGGCTTTCAGAATGCGGTTGGGATAAGCCCACTGCGAAAGATATATTGTGTCGTCGATGGAAAGTTTTTCGTCATAAACAATATCGTCAGTAATTACGCAAACGCCCATTGCCGCCGCCATTTCCGCAACGCGGTGCTGTATGAGCG
>CAKRMO010000190.1 GCA_934364765.1 uncultured Bacteroidaceae bacterium
TCTCATGCCTGATTACTGACACTTTGCCAGACCTCGAATATGTGGGGAAAAGCCAGTGCTTCCCGCTATACTGGTATGAGAAGAAGGATGTGGTGCAGCGGTCGCTGTTCGACGACGGAGGCGGCGCTGAAGATTACGTCCGCCACGACGGAGTGTCAGACTGGATTTTGCAGGAAGTGCGCAAACGTTTCGGCAATTCCAAGTCTGTTACAAAAGAGCACATATTCTATTATGTCTATGGTGTGCTGCATTCTCCGCAGTATCGTGAACGCTTTGCGGCAGACCTGAGGAAATCCCTGCCGCGCATTCCGATTGTGGAAAATGTCGAGGACTTCATGGCTTTCTATAAGGCGGGAAAGGCTCTTGCCGGCTTGCATTTGAATTACGAGCAAGTCCCCCTTGCCCGTGCGTGGTTTCGGGGACACTTAAAGAGGAGGCAAAGGAGAACGTTTCCGCGTATGCCCGTTATCATGTCGACAGGATGGTATTCCCCAAGGTCAGGGATGAGCGGGGGAAGCTCGTTCCCGACAAATCGCGCATAGTTTACAACGGTGGCATAACCATAGAGAACATCCCGGCGAAAGCCTATGAATATGTTGTCAACGGAAAATCCGCCATTGAGTGGGTTATGGAGCGGTATGCGGTTTCGCAGGATGCAAAGTCCCTCATCATAAACGATCCCAACGATTGGAGCCGTGAACACAAGAATCCCTCTTACATTTACGACCTCCTGCTCTCGGTGGTAAATCTCTCAGTGCGGACGGTTGACATCGTCAACTCGCTGCCGGGGCTGAAGTTCTGAAATCCGCGAGTGTGACAGGGGAAGCCTGGGCTTTGTCCGTAATGGCGGCGGGCGACAGTCTGTGGCGGCCTTGCCCGGACGCCCCGAAAACTACATAGGACATGTGAAAAATTATGTCCTATGTAGGAAAAATTATATCAGACATAATCAAAACTACATCAGACCTTTTTTTGCTCTTTGCAAACGTTTGAAAAACAAGGCGTTATGCTAACATTTTCCTGCAACGGCATTTTCTTGGAAATCAATGTGTTGCGTGTGCTTGGTGGCGCTTGCGTTTTCCATGCCCCGAGCCGGTGTGCAGGGAAAGCCTGTTTGTGGAAATTTCGTATTGTGTTATGCCAACGATGCCTTAAATGGTAGTGCCAAAATGTCATGTGCCGGCGTTGTGGCATAAGGGCAAACAAAAAACAACGGCGGCAAAAAAGTTTTGGCACACTCATTGCTTTTGTATTTACAGCTGTCCGACAGAGCGGGCGGCACAACATAAACGAATAACAATAAAAAATAGAATAAATCATGGGAAAGATTATTGGAATCGACTTAGGTACAACCAATTCCTGTGTTGCCGTGTTTGAGGGCAACGAGCCGGTTGTAATAGCAAACAGTGAAGGCAAACGCACCACCCCGAGTGTGGTGGCATTTACCAAAGACGGTGAGAGAAAGGTGGGCGACCCTGCAAAACGTCAGGCTGTAACCAATCCTAAAAACACCATATACTCCATAAAGAGGTTCATGGGCGAAACCTACGACCAGGTGCAGCAGGAAATAAGCCGTGTGCCTTACAAGGTGGAGCGCGGCGACAACAACACCCCGCGTGTGGACATTGACGGAAGGCTGTACACCCCGCAGGAGATTTCTGCAATGATTTTGCAGAAGATGAAGAAAACCGCAGAGGACTATCTTGGCCAGAAGGTGACGGACGCCGTCATCACTGTGCCGGCATACTTCTCCGACTCGCAGCGTCAGGCAACCAAAGAGGCGGGCGAGATAGCCGGACTTAACGTAAAGCGTATTGTGAACGAGCCTACTGCGGCTGCGCTTGCTTACGGTCTCGACAAGGCTAAGAAGGATATGAAGATAGCTGTGTTCGACCTTGGCGGCGGCACGTTTGATATATCCATCCTTGAGTTTGGCGGCGGCGTGTTCGAGGTGCTTTCCACCAACGGTAACACCCACCTTGGCGGCGATGACTTCGACCAGAAGATAATGGACTGGCTCGTCGGCGAGTTCAAGAGCGAGGAGGGCGCGGATCTTACAAAAGACCCGATGGCAATGCAGCGCGTGAAAGAGGCTGCCGAAAAAGCCAAGATTGAACTTTCGTCTTCGGCTTCCACCGAAATCAACCTGCCTTACATCACGGTTGTTGACGGAATGCCGAAGCACTTGGTGAAGACCCTGACACGTGCCAAATTCGAGAGCCTGTGCCATGACTTGATACAAAGCTGTCTCGAACCTTGCCAGAAGGCTGTTGCAGACGCGAATATCAGCACGTCCGACATAGACGAGGTTATACTTGTGGGCGGTTCGAGCCGTATCCCTGCCGTTCAGCAGGCTGTTCAGGATTTCTTTGGCAAAGTGCCTTCAAAAGGTGTCAATCCCGATGAGGTGGTTGCCGTGGGCGCAAGCATCCAGGGTGCCATCCTTAACAAGGAGAGTGGGGTGGGCGACATCGTGCTTCTTGACGTAACGCCGCTGTCCCTTGGCATAGAGACGCTTGGCGGGGTGATGACAAAGCTTATAGACGCTAACACCACAATTCCGTGCAAGAAGGCGCAGACATTCTCGACTGCGGCAGACAATCAGACAGAGGTTACAATACACGTGCTGCAAGGCGAGCGTCCTATGGCGGCCCAGAACAAGAGCATCGGACAGTTCAATTTGACGGGGATAGCCCCCGCACGCCGTGGAGTTCCTCAGATAGAGGTTTCGTTCGACATTGACGCAAACGGTATCTTGAAAGTTTCTGCAAAAGACAAGGCCACCGGAAAAGAGCAGGAAATTCGCATCGAGGCTTCGAGCGGTCTTAGCAAAGAGGAGATAGACCGCATGAAGAACGAGGCGGAACAGAATGCCGAGGCGGACAAGAAGCAGAAGGAGCGCATAGACAAGCTGAACGAGGCCGACAGCATGATATTCCAGACCGAGAACCAGCTGAAGGAACTGGGCGACAAGCTTCCCGCCGACAAGAAACCGGCAATAGAGAAGGCGCTTCAGGCTTTGAAGGACGCTCACAAGAGCGGCGATGTCGCTGCAATCGACACGGCCATAAAGGGTTTGAATGAGGCTTGGCAGGCTGCCAGTGCGCAGATGTACCAGCAAACGGGCGGTGCAAATCCGGGTGCCGGTGCAACCGGCGGAGCAGGCTTTGGCGGAAACCAGCAGTCGAACGCAAACGCTTCAGGCGACACCAAAAAGGACGACGACATTCAGGACGCCGACTTCGAGGAGGTGAAGTAATGCCGAAAAGGTAAACATATAATAAACAATAAGCAAAAGCGTGCAGCTCAATGAGTTGCACGCTTTTTGCGTTTATAGGGGTCTTGCTTCTTATGCCTTTGTTATGCGCTTGTTTTATCACTTATTTGCAGCACATTTGCAACACAACAAAAATGTAGAACGTGTTCCTATCAATATATACTTACCTGCAA
>CAKRMO010000191.1 GCA_934364765.1 uncultured Bacteroidaceae bacterium
TTGTGGCGGGGGAAATAATAAACCGGCTCATAGGGGAATACAAAGTGCCACTGCTGCCCGTTGACAGCGAACATTCGGCAATTTTCCAGTGCCTTGCCGGCGAGGGGGACAACGAAATTGAAAAGATACTGCTTACGGCCTCGGGCGGCCCGTTCCGCAATTTCTCAAAAAAGGAGCTTGAAAACGTAACCGTGGCACAGGCCCTCAACCATCCCAGCTGGAGCATGGGGGCCAAGATAACCGTTGACTCAGCCACGATGATGAACAAAGGCTTCGAGGTTATCGAGGCAAAATGGCTGTTCGGCGTAAACGAAAGCCGGATAGAGGTGCTTGTGCATCCGCAGAGCATCGTCCATTCCGCCGTGCAGTTTGCCGACGGTGCAGTGAAAGCACAGCTCGGAATGCCCGATATGCGCATTCCGATACAATACGCTTTCAGCTATCCCGACCGCGTGCCGCTCAAAAGCGAGAGGCTCGACCTTGCAACGCTCGGGCAGCTCACGTTCTCCGCACCCGACACCGACAAGTTCCCATGCCTTGCGCTCGCTTTCCACGCCATAGGGCGCGGAGGTTCGCTGCCGTGCGTAATGAACGCCGCCAACGAAGTGGCAAACCTCGCCTTCCGCAACGGACAGACAGGCTTCACCGCAATAGGCGAAACAATCGCGGAAACCATGAGCGCAATGCCGTTCACCGCCAGCCCCACCGTGGAAAACCTTCTTGACATCGACCGCGAGGCACGCGCAAAGGCTGCCGAAATAACCAACAGAAAACATTAATCATTGAAATAACAGACTTACAGAATGGAATCTTTTTTAATCCGCGCCCTGCAACTCATTTGCTGCTTCTCAATACTGATATTCCTGCATGAGGGCGGGCATTTTCTTGCCGCCAAGCTCTTCAAGGTGAGAGTGGAGAAATTCTGCCTGTTCTTCGACCCCTGGTTCACGCTCTTCAAGTTCAAGCCCAAGCGCAGCGACACGCAATACTGCCTTGGCTGGCTTCCGCTCGGCGGCTACGTGAAGATAGCCGGAATGATTGACGAGTCGATGGACACGGAGCAGATGAAACGCCCGCCCCAGCCGTGGGAGTTCCGCTCAAAGCCGGCATGGCAGAGGCTTATTATAATGGTGGCAGGCGTGGCGGTGAACTTCCTGCTCGCCCTCGCCATATACGCCATGGTGCTGTTCGTTTGGGGCGAAACCTACACGCCCGTGGAGAAAATGACCTACGGAATGGCATACAACGAACAGGCGCACAGGCTCGGCTTCAAGGACGGCGACATCCTGACAGGCACAAACACCAAAATGTTGCGCAGCTTCGACACCAACGAAAGCGTTGGCGACGCATACCGCGCCCTCTCCAACTCCACCGAGGCATACGTGCTGCGCAACGGAAAGCGTGAGACAATAAAGCTTCCCGGAAACATGAACATGCTGTCGATGATAAAGTCGGCGCCGCCGTTTGTGCAGACGCTCATCCCCTCGGAAATCGACAGCGTGATGCCCGGTTCGCCGGCGGCAAAAGCCGGAATGATGGCGGGCGACCGCATTGTGGCGTTCGGAAACCGCAAAGTGGCGTCGTGGAATGAGATTAACGACTCGCTGGGGCGCATTATGGACGCGCTCACCACGGCCAGCCACGCCGACAGCCTTGCCCTGCGCAACATAACGCTCGCCGTATTGCATAAAGGCGCTACCGCGCCCGACACCGTAAGGCTCACCATGACCCCGGACTACAGAATGGGGGTGGCATACGGCATGGCGCTGAAGAAATACGAACACAAAACCGTAAAATTCGGCTTCCTCGAATCAATCCCCGCAGGGGCAAAGCACGGCATAAACGTGCTGAAAGGATATGTTGACGACATGAAATACGTGTTCACCAAGGACGGCGCGAAAAGCGTGGGCAGCTTCGGCGCAATAGGCAGCCTGTTCCCCACCCACTGGGTGTGGCAGCGTTTCTGGGAACTTACGGCGTTCATAAGCATCATACTCGCCTTCATGAACATACTCCCAATTCCCGCGCTCGACGGAGGACACGTGTTCTTCCTGCTCTACGAGATGATAACGCGCCGCAAGCCCTCGGAGAAATTCCTCACCTACGCCCAGGTGGCGGGCATGACGCTCCTCATACTGCTCATGCTTTTCGCAATATCCAACGACGTGAGGAACTTCCTGCTGAAATTCATAATGTAGGCGCACAAAAAAGCAGCACAAAGCCACGCCGTGCACACCACGGCGCGGCTTTTTTTTGCGCCTCCGCAAACACGACCAGCACCTTGAAAGCCAGCATTTTGCCCCTATCTTGAATTTTCTTTATAACCATTTGTTTTTCAGTGCGCTGCAAACGGGCGAAAAAAGGTCTGATGTAGTTTGAATTATATCAGACATAATTTTTTCTACATAGGACATAGGATTTTTTATTCCAAACATAATTTCCACGCCTTTCAATGCATGGGAATAATTTCCCACCCTCCGAACTTTTGCACTATGTTGCAAATTGCCAATTATCCGTTGCATTTTCCGGCAAAAAACCAATAAATCGCAGCCGTTCCCGAACAGGCTGGATTAGTCGGTCAGTTTTCGCGGGCAAATTTGCGGAACATTTTTATTTTTCGTAAATTCGCGTCATAATATGCCCATGCGCAGAAAACAGAAACAATAAACAACTAAACATACAGAGTAATGAAAAAGTATAATTTCAACGCGGGACCGTCGATACTGCCCCAGCAAGTAATCAAAGCCACAACAGACGCTTGCACAGACTTTGAGAACACCGGTCTCTCGCTTATGGAAATAAGCCACCGCAGCAAGGAGTTCCAGCCTGTGATGGACAATGCCGAAGCCCTCATGAAGGAGATTCTCGACATTCCCGAAGGCTACAGGGTGCTGTTTCTCGGCGGCGGTGCCAGCACGCAGTTCTGCATGGTGCCTTTCAACCTCCTGGAAAAGAAAGCCGCTTACCTCAACACCGGCACATGGGCCAAGAAAGCCATAAAGGAGGCAAAGCTCTTCGGCGAGGTTGTTGAAGTGGCATCGTCGGCAGCCGACAACTACACCTATGTTCCCAAAAACTTCACGATTCCGGCTGATGCAGACTATTTTCACATCACAACCAACAACACCATATACGGCACGGAAATACGCAAGGAACTCGACAGCCCCGTGCTGATGGTTGCAGATATGTCGAGCGACGTGCTCTCACGCCCTGTTGACGTTTCAAAATACGCTATAATATATGGCGGCGCACAGAAAAACCTCTCAATGGCGGGCGTAACGTTCGTCATCGTGAAGGAAGACGTCCTCGGCAAAGTAAGCCGCCCCATTCCCACGATGCTCGACTACCGCACCCACATAGCCAAAGGCTCCATGTTCAACACCCCGCCCGTAGTGCCTGTGTATTGCGCTATGAAGACCCTTGAATGGATAAAGGGGCAAGGC
>CAKRMO010000192.1 GCA_934364765.1 uncultured Bacteroidaceae bacterium
TCCCCTTTTCCCCGCAAAATGGCATTGTCGGCTGCAAACGAAACTTTCCCTGCCCCGCCGCGCAGCAAAGCCGTGATTTTTGTGTTGCTAAGGTCGTATCCGCCGATGCCGAACTTTGCAAAATCCGCCGATGCCGACATTTTCATGCTTTTCCCGAATGGGTCGAAACCGCTCCCCGATGCCGATATTTGGGATGTGAGGCTGTGAAGCCCGCTGCCCTCCAATATCTTTCCAAGAGGCACGCCCACCGTGGAAAGTTTTGCCGAATAGGAGTTGCGGCGCGTGTCAAACCATCCGTTTACGCACGCCCTGCCCTGCCCGAGCACAAGCCTTGAATCGGTTTCGTAGCGGTCGCCGCTGAATTTCAAAGTTCCGTAGGCCGACACCCCATGGGGAATGTTTATTCCGCTCTTGGGGTCAAGCCCCAAAGCCTTTTTCAGACAATCTATGTTTTGCGTCTTGAGCGAATACCTCAGGCTTCCGCTGCGGCTGCTGGCAGTGATGTTTTTCAGCCGTCCGTCAAGGCGCAGCTGCATCATTCCGGCAACAGCCACCTTGCCGTTTTCCACGCGCAGGTTTCCCTTTTCCCCGCTTAGAGTGGCGGATATGCCTATCGGCTTTACTGGCAGAAACTTCCCCACATCCGCGCCAAGTCCTCCGGGAACAGCCGAAATAATGTCGCGGCGGTCAATCTTGCCGTCTATTCTCATTTTTATAGCCCCCTCTCCGCCGGCTTTCAATGCGTTGAACGCAAACACGCCCGTGGCGTCAATGGTGGAATAAGCTGTTTTCAGTTTGAAACCGCCAAGCTCCAACTTTGAGGAGTCCACATACAGCGTGCCGCTCATACCGTTGAGCGCAAGCCCGCTCTTTTCCTTTGCCGAAAGCCCCGACAAACGTACCCTTACCGCGCCGGAGCGGTATCTCAAGCTGTCTATGTCGGCATTGAAACCTGTTACCGCAATATGATTTGGGTCGAGTTTTTTTATGTAAGCCTCATACGGGATGTCGTATGTGGCGGCTGTGTTGCGCACACCGATATGCCCTACTTCATAAAGGTTTTCGGCAAGGTCGAAAAAGCCGTTCCTCACCGCAAGCGAGCCAACAGACGCGCTAACACGCATGGAATCTCCCGGCAAACGCAGACTGACCGCCGTGTTTGCTATGTCGAAGCGTTTCAGCCTGATTTTCCAGACAGCCGGCTTCTTGGGCGTGGTGTCCTCCTTGGCTGTGTCGCTCAGCAAAACCGTTATGCTTGCATCCGCAAGCCTTCCTCCGTCAACGTTCACAAGCGAGTTTGCAAGGTCAATGCCATGACAGCGTATTTTAAGTTCGCCCACGCGCCCCTTTATCTGCGTGTCGCTAATAAAGTCCACCGTGTTTATCTTGCTGTCGTATATCTCCAGCCCCTCCACATCAATGCGGCTCTTGAAAAGCGGCAGCAATGCCACGTTCACCCTCAGACTGCGGGCGTCAACAACGGTGTCGCCCTTTTGGCTCGCAAAAGTGTTGATAAGGGCGAGGTCGAGCGGAAAGGCAAGGCGCACCCTCCCAACACGGAGTTTCATCCCCGTTTTTTCGGAAGCGTAGTCAGCCACCTTGTGAACCGCAAAATTCTGTATTGGCGGTATATAAAGCGCAATGGCGAGCAAAAGGAACAGTGCCACCACCGAACCAATCGCCGCCAAAACAACGCGGATTATTCTTTTAACCATTAGGCTATAGCATATTGGGGGTGTAAAGTTACGAAAAAAAAAACACCCAGTCCCACGCCACGCGCCGCAGCAAGCACCCACCACAAACATTTCCGCCCAAACTGATATTGCAAACAGTGTTCGCAATCCTGTAAAATGAACTTTCAAGTGAACTTTTGGCGAACTTTCAGTGAACTTTCATCAGGTAGAACTAATAATTTGCGAAATCGGTATTTGTTGATTAACGTCCCTGAAAAATTGACTGCAAAACAAGCACAGCGAACAAACCGTACAAGCACCGAACAACCTACCGTACAAGTAACCGAACAAGTTCGTGCCTTGTTATCAGCATTGCCACGCGGACAGTTATCATTAAAAGCACTAACGGAGAAAGTCGGTCCGAAGAATCTTCTTGCATTCGGCTCGAATTTTCCGCATAAAAGTAGTTTGAAAAACAGATTTCCGCCAATTTTCCAAACCGTCTGATTTCCAGCGAATTGCACTTAAATTAAATCTTCTTGTAACGTTTTGTTTTTCAGCCCGTTGCAAATGGGCGAAAAAAGGTCTGATGTAGCTTAATTTATATCAGACATAATTTTTACTGCATAGGACGTAGTTTTTCCTATGTCCTATGTAGTTTTCGGGGTGGTGTGTGGGGCTGTAGGTTGTGAGCTGACGCGCAAAAATACACTGAAACTGTTTTTCCATTGCTCATACTGTCTTTCGAGATAAAATTATTATTTTTGCGGTGTAAAATATGATACCAATATCAAAAACAGAACCCTAATGTGATATTTGAACGTAAGAAATACTTGAATGAACTTGTCGCAGGACGTGGCAACGGGCTTGTGAAAATTATAACTGGTGTCAGACGATGCGGAAAATCTTTTCTGCTGTTTAACATTTGGCATAACTGGCTGTTGGAACATGGGGTGACTGGTAGCCACATCATCGAAATACAGCTTGATGACTTCCGAAACAGACGATTGAGAAAGCCAGACGCCTTGCTTGATTACATTGACTCAAAGGTGGTGGATGATGGCAATCCTTATTATGTAGTATTGGACGAGGTACAACTGGTGGAAGAATTTGTGGAGGTTATTCTTAGCTTGACACACATGAGGAATGTGGATGTGTATGTTTCTGGTTCAAACTCTCGCTTTTTGTCAAGTGATGTCGTGACAGAATTTCGTGGCAGAGGCGACGAGATACGCATCTGGCCTCTCACTTTCGATGAATATTTTAAAGGTATGGGTGGAGACATACGCAAGGCATGGCGTGATTATTACACCTTTGGAGGACTGCCACAAGTGGCTCTGCTGGAAACGGAAGAAAAGAGGACTGATTATTTGCGTGGTCTGTACGAAACGACTTATCTGCGCGACGTGATAGAGCGCAACCATCTACGAAATCCCGAAGGGCTGAAAGAATTAGTGCGTGTGCTTGCTTCGTGCATAGGTTCTTCCACTAACCCAACAAGAATAGCCCATACATTCCATTCAACACAAAGAGTAGCCATAAAAAGAGACACTATAAAGCAGTATATTGATTATCTGAAAGACTCTTTCCTCATAGAGGAGGCTCTGCGTTATGATGTAAAGGGCAGAAAATACATTGGTACTGAAACAAAGTATTACTTTACCGATATTGGCATTCGTGCAGCCATCCTCAACTACCGCCAACAGGAAGAAACGCACATTATGGAAAATATCATCTATAACGAGCTTTGTAGTCGTGGCTATAATG
>CAKRMO010000193.1 GCA_934364765.1 uncultured Bacteroidaceae bacterium
CCTTATTATAGACAACCCTTACATAGGGCTTGACGTGAACGCACGCAAGCAAACATCGGACTTCCTAGCAAAAGTGGCGGAAAAAGGCAAAACCACACTCGTGCTTATTGTTTCTCGCGAAAAAGACATCCCGAACTTCATACAGAATATACTGCCCGTAAAAGACGGCAAGGCATTCCCGATATGCGGCAAGGAAGAGTTTCTTGAAAAGCTGCACGAAGAGGAAAAAGAGACGAGCTTTGCCATTGACGAAAAGCGGCGTAATGCAATTCTCTCCCTGCCCGACCGCGAAGATGCGGAAAACGGCGCACCGGTGGTGGAATGCAACAAGATAAACATTGCATACGGCAGCCGCGAAATTTTCAGGGATTTCTCGTGGACTGTGAAAAGCGGGGAACGCTGGGCGTTGAACGGCGAAAACGGGGCGGGCAAATCCACGCTCCTAAGCCTTGTGTGCGCCGACAATCCGCAGGCATACGCCTGCGACATAAGCCTTTTCGGCTCAAAGCGCGGCAGCGGCGAAAGCATTTGGGACATAAAAAAGAAAATAGGATACGTAAGCCCCGAAATGTTCCGCTCGTACAGGCGAAACATGAGCGTAATGCAAATAGCCGCAAGCGGGCTTAGCGACACAAGCGGCATATATAACAGGAAAATCGCCGGAGACGCAGGGCAAAAGGTTATGTTCTGGCTAAGGATTTTCGGAATTGAAAACCTTGCCGACAGGAGCTACCTGCAACTTTCGAGCGGCGAACAAAGGCTTGTGCTTTTGGCGCGTGCCTTTGTAAAAGACCCGGAACTGCTTGTGCTCGATGAACCTTTTCACGGCCTTGACCGGGTGAGAAGAGAAATGTCGCGCAGCATAATCGACACATTCTGCTCCCGCAAGGGCAAGACTTTGATTATGGTTACGCATTACGAGGAGGAATATCCCTCCATAATCGACCACAGGCTGAGACTGAAAAAATTAGGATAAGAACATATACAACAAAAACAAACACGAGCTTCTCATGAAAAAATTGTTTTACACACTAATCGCGCTTCTGGCAATATCCGCAGCAAATGCAAACGCCCAGGATGTTTTCAACAGTGTTCTTGAAAGCGCACAAAACGCACTCAAAGACCCGGTGCAGAATTTTTCAAAGACGCAAATAGCCAAATTCAAGATAGACGAGCTGGACTACCTAAAAAGCAAGACATCGAAATACGAGTCTATAAAGAGAAACGACCTTCTGGACATACAGGCATATTATATGTCGGAGTTCATCAGCCGCTATCTCACCGAAATCATCTGCTGCGAGGGACAACCCGACTCTGTAAAGAAAGCCACCGTTTACCTTTTCGTCAACGCCTCGGCAATGTGCCCGCTTTTCAACGACAATGACAAGGACACCATAAACAAATACATCAATTCGGACAAGCAGCTTACGCCGTTCTGCCTCGACACCGACTGGAAAAAGGCCTATATGTTCATAAACAAGGCAATGGAATAGACATCCGCCTGCAAGGCAACAAAAAATCCCGCCAAGAGCGGGATTTTTTGTTATCGTTACACGCCGAACTTTCCCTTATTGCGCTTTAAGGCATTCCTTGTACAACTTTATTGTTTCGTGAATGCCGAGATAAAGCGCATCGCAAACAATGGCGTGCCCAATGCTCACCTCATCGGTTTCGGGAATGCACTTGTGGAAATAGGCAAGGTTCTGCAAACTCAGGTCATGCCCGGCGTTCACGCCCAGCCCAATCTTCTTGGCATGGCGTGCCGCTGCCACAAAAGGCTCTATGGCTTTTTCGCGATCATCAGCATACGCAGCGGCATACGGACCCGTATAAAGCTCTATGCGGTTCGCGCCGGCTTTCTTGGCATAGTCAACCGCCTCAAACACAGGATCGACAAAAAGCGACGTGCGCACCCCTGCCGCATTAAACTTCCCTACAACTTCCGTAAGGAATGAAAGTTCTGCTTTCGTGTCCCAGCCGTGGTTTGACGTAAGCTGGTCGGGCTTGTCGGGAACGAGGGTAACCTGCGTGGGTTTCACCTCCAAAACCAAATCCATGAACGACTGCGACGGGTAGCCCTCTATGTTGAACTCCGTCTTCACAATGTTCTTCAAGGCCCTCACGTCGGAATACCTTATATGCCTTTCATCGGGGCGCGGGTGTACGGTTATGCCTTCCGCGCCGAACAGTTCGCAGTCGGCCGCCATTTTCTCCACGTCAGGATTGTTGCCGCCACGCGCATTCCGCAGGGTGGCTATTTTGTTCACGTTTACGCTAAGTCTTGTCATTATCCCTGTCTGTATTGAAGAATTTTGTAAATTTGCAAATAATCCTGTTGCAAAGGTAGCAAAAACATATCCAAGGAGTTTGCCCAAGAAACATTATGTACGGAAATCAGAAAATTGTCGCCTTGTTTGGCAATATGCACCAAACAAACAAAAGCAAATACGCAAACCAGGTTGTGAATTTGCTGCGCGCCAACGGCTACGGCATCATCGTGGAGCGCAGTTTCCACAGCCACGCCGCGCAATATCTTGACGGCATTGGCGAGGGCGACGTGTTCGACGGCGGCAGTTTCAACGCCGACTTCGCGATAAGCCTCGGCGGCGACGGCACGTTCCTGCGCACCGCAATGTTCGTGGGCGACAAAGGCATTCCCATACTAGGCATAAACATAGGGCATCTTGGCTTCATGTCGGAGGTTAATCCCGAAAACATCACCGCAGCCATAGAAAACATAGCCGCCGGCAACTACAAGGTGGAGTCGCGCAGCGTGCTCGAAGTGGCGGCGGGCAACAGAAGCCTCGGCGTTTATCCCTTTGCGCTCAACGACATCGCCGTGCTGAAGCAGGACATATCGTCTATGATAAAGATTAAGGTCTCCATAAACAACGAATACCTCACAACCTACTCCTCCGACGGCATTGTTGTAGCCACGCCCACCGGCTCCACGGGCTACTCCCTGTCTGTGGGCGGGCCTGTGGTTGTCCCCGAGTCAAAGTCGGTGATTATAGCCCCGGTTGCTCCCCACAGCCTGAGCGTGCGCCCCATTGTGATTTGCGACAACGTGGAGATAAGGATGAACGTAACGAGCCGCACGGGGCATTTCCTTGTTGCCGTTGACGGCAGAAGCACAAGCTGCGGCGAGAGCGAGGAGGTTACAATACGCCGTGCCCCATACGACATAAAGATAATGCACTGCGGAAACAAAAGTTTCTTCGACACCATGCGCGAAAAACTGATGTGGGACGGAGACTTGCAGAAATAACGCCCCGATCATGAACTTCAAAGGCAAGGAATACAAACTGTCGGTCATTCTGCCGTGGATTGGCAAGGTGGTGAGGCACTACAAGCTCAGAATGTGCACCAACATTGTTCTGGGCTGGATTATCGTGGGCCTGAACTTCCTTTTCGTGTGGGCCACGAAGGGGGCTATCG
>CAKRMO010000194.1 GCA_934364765.1 uncultured Bacteroidaceae bacterium
GAACATCGCGCCCCGCGAGGAGTTGCAGCTTAACGTTGTGAACTCGGACGTAAACGAAAAATTCGCATCAACCGTAAAGAAGATGGCAAAGGTGAGCGAAATAAAGACCGTGAGCGAGAAAGACGGGCTTTCGGCATCGTTCATAGTAGGCACAACCGAATATGCCGTTCCGCTTGGCAAGCTAATCGATGTTGAGGCTGAAAAGGCAAAAGCCAACGCCGAGCTTGAGCATCTTGAGAAGTTCCTCTCCTCCATCGAGAAGAAACTCTCGAACGAGAAGTTCACGGCCCACGCCCCCGCAAAGGTGGTGGAAATGGAACGCAAGAAACTCAGCGACACCCAGAGCAAGATTGCCACAATAAGGGAAACGCTTAAGAACCTCGGATAGCCCGTCTGCACTTTGAAAATCCTAAGGCTCGTATTGGTATTGGTGCTGGCAACGGTCATACAACCGGCGGTTTGGTCCGCCGGCAGGGAGTGCGCCGGCGAAAGTCTGAACACGGACACCCTTACCGTGAGTTTCATGACCTGCGAGCCGGGAACGGAAATCTACGAACTTTACGGGCATTCGGCAATCAGGATACGCACTGCCTCGGGGGCGGACTGGGTGTTCAACTACGGGATGTTCAATTTCAACACCCCGAACTTCGTTGCGCGTTTCGTTCTCGGCAAGACCGACTACTACATGGCGGCATACCCCTTTGAGGATTTCATAAGCGAATACGAATATCGCGGTTCGGCGGTAATAGAGCAGACACTCAACCTTACCAAGGAGGAAAAAGAGCGGCTGTTGTTCAGACTCGCAAAGACCGCAAGCTACGAAGGCTGGACATACAGATATAATTTTCTGTATGACAACTGCACGACACGGGCGCGGGACGAGATTGAGAACTGCATAAGCGGCAGCATTGAATACCCGAAGGACAGCACGCACGAAAGCTATCGCCACATAATCCACCGATACACAAAAAACAGTCCGTGGGCCGAGTTCGGGCAGGACTTGCTGCTTGGCGGAGGCGCCGACAAAAACATCAATGAACGCCAAAAGATGTTTGCGCCTTTGTATATGGAAAAATACAACGCCAAGGCAGTTATCGTGGACAACGCAGGGAAGAAGCGCAGTTTGGTGTCGGACACAAAAGTTTACCCTCCCATAAAGGCGTTGAAGGAAACAAAAGGCTTTCCAGTGCCTCCAACCGGCGTTTTCGGCACACTGCTTGCCGTTACCATTGCTGTATGCGCCTTGGAAGTTAGAAAACTTAGAATATTCTGGGGCTACGAAGCTGTGCTGATGACCGTGCAAGGCTTGGCGGGATGCCTTATAGCCCTGCTGTTCTTCTTCTCGGAACACCCCACGGTGAACACCAACTGGCTGCTGGCGATACTAAATCCTATACCTATATTATATATGCCGGCAAGGGTTATTAACATACGCAGGCACAGGCGCGACCTTTACGCGCCAATCGCAACAGCGGTGATTTTGGCGTTTATTGCGCTTTCTTTGTTTATTTCGCAAACATTCAGCGCATCAGTTTATTGTTTTGCACTATCTTTGTGCCTGCAAACGGCAACGGGGGCATATATCCAGCATAAGGCGGAATGGAAAAAATAAAAATAATAACAACCCTGATAGCGGGACTGTACTTCACAACCGGCGAAGCGCAGTCTTTGCCCGCCGTGCCGCGCCTTGTGGTGAACATCACGATAGACCAGCTGCGCACCGACTACATGGAGGCATTCTCGCCACTGTATGGGAACGGCGGCTTCAAGAAACTTTTTGAAAACAGCCGCATATACACCCAGGCGCAATACCCCTCGTCCCGACTCGACCGCGCATCCGCCGTGGCCACCGTCTCAACAGGCGCAACCCCTTACGACAACGGCATTGTGGGAATACAATGGCTCGACCGCGAGACACTGCGCCCCGTAATGGCTGTTGACGACAACGGATGCGAGGGAGTGATGACCCTTGACAAATATTCGCCGCGCCGCCTTGCAGTCTCAACCATCGGCGATGAGCTGAAAGTCGCCACCAGCGGCAAATCCGTTGTGTATGCCATCGCGCCTTTTGGCGACGAGGCACTTTTCGGCGCAGGACACGCCGCAGACGGCGCGTTTTGGATTGACAACCTCACGGGGCAGTGGTGTTCCTCTTCGTACTACAGCAGCGAGCTGCCGGCTTGGGTGAGGTCTTTCAATTCAAGAAACTCCCTCTCACAGAAACTGAAAAGCTATTCCTGGACTCCCTCGTCCGACATAGTGGGAAATTTCAACTATTTCCTGTCGGGCGCGGTTTCAAAGCCATTCAGTCACAAGTTTGAAGGCACAGGGCGTTACCGCCAGTTCAAGGAATGCGGAGCCGTAAACGACGACATTGCAAACGCCGCCGTAGCCTGCCTTAACGGAACGCAAATAGGCGCAGACGAAATAACCGACTACCTTTCCATAACCCTCCACGCGGGAAACTACCAAAATCTTTCCGGGCCTGAAAGCCCCATGGAGCTGCAGGACACCTACGTAAGGATAGACAACGCGCTCAGCAAGATAATCTCTGCCGTTGAGGGGAAAACCGGCGCAAACAACGCGCTGTTTGTGATAACCTCCACCGGCTACACCAACAGCGCGGCGCAGAACCTTGACAAATACCGCATACCCAGCGGAACATTCAACATAAGCCGCACCTCGGCGTTGCTCAATATGTACCTCGTCGCCCTTTTCGGGCAAGGGCAGTATGTGGAGGCGTGCCACGGAGCGGAAATCTACCTCAACCACAAAATTGTCGAGGAAAAGCAGCTCAGCCTTTCGCAAGTGCTGCAACATTGCGAGGGTTTCCTCATCGACATATCCGGCATCAAGGACGTTTACACCTCCACCCGACTGCAACTCGGCGCGTGGACGCCGGGCATCAGCAAAATACGCAACGGCTACAACCCCAAATGCTCCGGCGACATACTTCTTGAGATTGCCCCCGGCTGGAACCTTGTGAACGACAACACCAAAGAGGTGAGCTATTGCAGCGAGGCGTATGCCAACTTCCCCATTTTCTTATACGGATACAACATAAAAGCGGAAAAGATAACAACGCCAGTAAGCGTGGAGCGCATAGCCCCCACCCTTACATCGTGCATGAGAATCCGCGCCCCCAACGCCTGCTCCGCCGCACCCCTCGAAGGGGTAAAGTAAAACCAAAAGCAGACAACTATTCACAAATTCAACAACACCAAAATGGACATAAACAAACTTTTAAGCAAAATATTCGGAAACAAGTCCACCCGCGACATGAAGGAGATACAGCCGTGGGTTGAGAAAATAAAGAAGGCGGAACCAGCAATACAGGCTCTCGACAACGACGCGCTGCGTGCAAAAACGCAGGAACTGAAAGGCATCATCCAAAGTTCCGCCGATGACATAAAGAATAAGAT
>CAKRMO010000195.1 GCA_934364765.1 uncultured Bacteroidaceae bacterium
GTCTCTTCGTGAAAGGCCCTTGCATCGGGGGCTTTGTGGAAATACAGATAGCCTCCGAACACCTCGTCCGCCCCCTCGCCGCTAAGAACCATTTTAATGCCCATGCTCTTTATGACCCTGGCGAGAAGATACATGGGGGTTGAGGCGCGGACTGTGGTAACGTCGTAGGTCTCTATGTGGTAAATCACGTCGGAAACCGCGTCAAGCCCCTCCTGTATGGTGTAGTTTATCTCGTGGTGCACAGTGCCGATATAG
Organism: uncultured Bacteroidaceae bacterium; assembly: GCA_934364765.1. Taxonomy (GTDB): domain Bacteria; phylum Bacteroidota; class Bacteroidia; order Bacteroidales; family Bacteroidaceae; genus UBA6398. The sequence continues at coordinate 256 of CAKRMO010000195.1, forward strand.
TCTGCCACCAGTTTTGCCTTGGCAAGGTCGGGCGCGCCCTTCAAGCCTATTGCAAACGAGTGGAGCTGCGGCCACCAAGCGTCGGCCTTGCCGCTTTCCTCCACGCGCTTCGAGGCGTATTTCTTTGCCACCGCCGAAATGACGGAACTGTCAAGGCCCCCGCTGAGCAGCACGCCATACGGCACGTCGCTCATCAGCTGCCGCTTCACCGCCGCCTCGAGCGAGTTGCGCAGCTCCAGCACCGACGCGCCGTTGTTCTTGACGTTTTCGTAGTCGGTCCAGTCTCTGTTGTACCATTTGTGGAACTTTCCGTCGCGGCTGTCGTAATAATGCCCCGGCGGGAATGTCCTGTATTCGTCGCAAAAGCCTTCGAGGGCTTTCAGCTCCGAGCCGAAATAAACGCGCCCCTGTTTGTCGCTGCCTATATATAATGGTATAATTCCGATATGGTCGCGCCCAATCATGAAGCAGTCCTTCTCCTCGTCATACAGCACAAAGGCGAAAATCCCGTTTATGTCCTCGAGGAAGTCCATCCCCTTGTCGCGGTAGAGCGGCAGTATAACCTCGCAGTCAGAGCCTGTCTGGAAATCGTACTTTCCCTTGTATTTTTCGCGTATCTCCAGATGGTTGTATATTTCGCCGTTCACCGCCAGAACCTGTTTGCCGTCGGGGGCGAACAGCGGCTGCTTGCCCGACTGCGGGTCAACTATTGACAGACGTTCATGGGCAAGTATGGCTGTTTTTCCGCAATATATGCCCGACCAGTCGGGCCCGCGATGACGCAGGCGCGATGACATTTTCAAAACTTTTGAGCGAAGCGACTTGTCATGCCCCTCGCAATTCAGAATACCCGAAATTCCACACATAGTGCATTGTTTTTTGCTCTCGCCGCCCGCTGTTGCGCAGGGGCGGTTTGTAACTTTATGACGCAAAAATACAAACAAACAATACAACTTTCCATATTTTCACCCGAAATTATGCGATTTTTCTTCAAAAACCTTTGATTTGCTGTTTAAGGTTGCGTTTTTTGGCACAAACAGGCGGCTTTGGCGTTTTGGCAGCCGTTGTTAAAGTAGCCGATTGCGGTTTAGGCGTAACTGCAACGCCGGCGGGAAAAACAGTGCGTGATGCAGGAAAAACTATGTCCTATGCAGGAAAAATTATATCAGATATAATCAAAACTACATCAGACCTTTTTTCGCCGCTTGCAAACATCTGAAAAACAAGCTCTTACACACGCCTTAAAAAAAAACAGGATAATTACCTGTGTTTCAGAATGTTTGCCAGAAATTGCCGATTGGCGGTTCTGCGGTGTCTGCCGGCAGCCGCAACAGTGCGGTTTTAGGGCGGCGGATTATGGGGCTTGTCTGCAAAATTGGATAAAAATCACTATCTTTGCGCTCAAAACATTTTTATATGAGAAAGTTATACCTTATTTTAATCCTTGCCCTGATAAGCGCGACAGCCTTGGCCTCCCCCGCCCTGCGGCTCCGCACGGCGGTTGTGCAGCCCGACGGAACCGAACTCACCATAATAAAATGCGGGGACGAGCATCTGGCGTTCCTCTCCACAACCGACGGATATATTGTGGCGAAAGGCGAAAACGGCTATTGCTATGTGTCCCGGCTCGGCGGCGACATATCCAAGGCCTCCGATATGTGCGCCCACAACGAGGGCGGGCGCGGCATCGCCGAGCAGTCATGGCTAAACGCCAACGGAATGACACCCGAGGCGGCCATGGCGCAGCCCGCAGGAAGCAGGGCGCGGATTTCCACACGCTCGATTGGCAAAAGCGAAAACCCGAAGGGCGAGCAAACCTACCCCATTTTGCTGGTGAACTTCAGCGATGTGGCTTTCTCGATAACCAACCCCGTTGACACCTTCAAAAGGCACTTCAACGAGAAAGGCTATTCAGGCGGCGGCGCGGCAGGAAGCGTGAGCGACTACTTCAAGGCTCAGAGCAACGGCATATACACCCCGGCGTTCGACGTGGCGTGCGTGGTTACGCTATCCAAGCCGCGCGCATACTACGGCGCACGCACCGGCAACTCGAACGACTCCCATGTGAGCGAAATGGTGAAGGAGGCGGTGTCGCTCGCCGAAAAGCAGGGCGTGAACTTCACGAAATACAAAAGCCCCGCCGGCAACGTGCCGCTTGTGGGCGTGGTTTTCGCCGGAGTCGGCGAGAACTCCTCGTGGGAAGAGGACGCAGTATGGTCGAGCTTCCACACCACGCCGACAGCATTCACGGGCGGGCGCATTAACTCCTTCCTCGTGGTGAACGAGCTTATGCCGGCAGTAAGAAGCAACGGCACGCAAAACGACACAATATATAATATAGAGGGAATAGGCACTTTCTGCCACGAGTTCTCGCACTTCCTGGGGCTTCCTGACTTTTACAACACCTACGACTCCTCAAGCCTTGTGGGAATGTCGTGGTGGTCGATAATGGACTACGGACAGTATTGGAAAAACGGGGCTGCGCCCATGGGCTATTCGGCATACGAGAAAAACTTCATGGGATGGCTCAAGATTGACACCCTGAAAACCGAAAAGCAGGCTGTGAGGATAAACGCACTCGGCTCGGACAAAGAAAACGCATATTATATATTGAACGACAACGACGCCTCGGGCAACGAATACTACATACTCGAAAACCGCCAGCCCTCGGCATGGTATCCCGAAAGGCTCGGCTCGGGAATGTTTGTAACCCATGTGGACTACAGCGCTGCCGCATGGGCCAACAACACGGTGAACACCGTGAAAGACCACAGGCGGATGTCGTTTGTCCCAGCCGACAACAGCATAAAGCCCGAGAGGCAGTCAACGCCGGCAGACTATCAGGGCGACCTTTTCCCCGGACTTACGGAAAACCGCGAGCTTAGGGACAACGCCTCGCCCGGCTTCCGGCAATACAAGGGCGAAAGCATGGGAAAATACCTCACCTGCATTTCCGACACCAACGGCACGGTTTCGTTTCTCTATATGGCAGAGGGCATCCTTAATGCGCCGCAAAACATAAGCGTAACGCCAAACGAAACCGTTACCTCGCTGAAGGCGGGATGGGACGCAGTTGAAAACGCCACGGCCTACAATGTAGAGGTGCTGGACGGCGGCAAGGTGGTTTTTTCACAGCTTACAGACAGGAACGAACTGGAAATAGG
>CAKRMO010000196.1 GCA_934364765.1 uncultured Bacteroidaceae bacterium
CACAAGGGAATTGTCCTCGCCGTATGCAAACGCCTCACTCCCCGTGCCGCCTTGTTCCTTGTATTCTATATGCGTATAACTTGTTCCCAAGTCCACCGAAAAGTCAAACGCATTAACCGCCTTGTTTTTCCTTAAAAGCGGAACTATCAAGCCCGCGCAGCCCCCTGTTTTCAGACGTATGTAATCAAACCTCTTTTGCTCCAAAGTGTATGTTGTGGCACGGGTTACGTCCCCGCTTGCTGTTCTTGACGCTTTGCGCACATCGGTAAGGCACGCCCCTCCCTTGTAAAACTCAAGCCCCATGTCATCACGGCTGTCTGTGGAAACCAAAGCCACGGTATAATAAGCCTCGTCGTCGGAATTGAACTCTGCATTGGGCATAACAAAGCCCGTTGCGTCCACCTTGCCAATTCCATACGCGCCATCCGCCTTGTCGCCGCCGTATATCCTGACATATTCCATGTACGACACATCGCCGTTGCCGCGTATTGGAATGCGCAAAACAACTTTAACCCCGCCGTCCTCCTGGACTATAATTTCAACCGCCTTTTTACCGTCGGGCATACTGCCGCACAAATCCCTTATGCCAAAAAACGAGAAATACAACGGCTTGACAGGCAGCAAAAATGCCTGACAATCCTTTTTGTTTTCAGTGTGTGCGTTGCCGTCAAAATATTCTTTCCTGTTCAGGTTGTGGGGAACTTCGACAATTTGGTCTTCCAGCAAATCGCCAATCGTAAGATAGGGCTGCTTCGTTCCGTCATGCGGCAAAGTGCGCTCCTGCAAAGTGCGGCTGTCCTCCTTTGGAGCGGTGTATTCGCAGCCCCATTTAGAAGAGGTGTATTGCAAATCCTTGTATCTGTTGCCCGAAGCGGCAGGCAAAACCAGCGGCTTCAACGGGTTTTCACAAGTTGGCCTGATTTCAAACTCACTGTTTCCAACCTTGCGCGGTTTCAAAGAAAACAGTCTGTAACCAAGAACTTCCACGAAATCCGCGCTTTCCCCAAACAAACTTATATCCTCATATTTTTCATAACCGACATCTTCCAACAAAGAAGATTTAAGATTTTCATCCTTTATTGCGGCGAACGTCTGGTTTAGGTAATCGTCAATTTCCGGAAAAAGGCTTGCAAAACCGGCAACGCTTTTCCGAAAAGCAAACCATGCCCTTACATATTCGGCATCGCGCCTGAACAACGGTTCAAAAGCCTTTCCAAACGGCTTGTGCTGACCGAAATTCAAATTTTCGGCAACATACTCCAAATTGTTTGCGTTTGAAAAAAACACAGTAGCCGGCGACGTGGCGCCTATTATATTAAAAATTTGAGGCCCGCGCTTATAGTTCAGAAGATACATGCTCTGCATCTTTGAAAAGTTATATTCCGAAGAGTCTGACTTCAAATACTTCGTCAGCACATCCGCCAAACATTCATTGCCGTCAATTCCCGAACGCATAAGGCTTTCGATGCCATGCTGCGGGTTCCATTTAATAATTTCAACATCGTTGCGCAATTTGGATATGTTGAAGAACACCTCGCCCACGTCAAGCGTTTCCGAAACCAATTTATGATATATTGTTTCCCCCTCAAGAAACGGAGCATTGTTGTTCTGACGGCAAATATACCTGAAAGCGTTCTTAACCAAATCTATTCTGGCAAACGGCGACGGAATGGACGTTATTTCCTTTGAAGCCGTAGCCCCTTCAGGATCTATTATGCTGTCTCTGTTTGTGGAGTCGTAAGGATAATCGGGCGAAGCATTCCAATCGTTGTACGTGCTGGCGCCATCCTTGAACAATCTGAAAACTTTTCCCATTTTAGAAATTTATTTTTTCCGCCACAAGTTTGCCGGTGGCATTATAGAACATCTTTACAAAATCCGCCTCATCACAATTTGTGCGTTTCAGCTTTCTCGCCTCCCTGTTCAGACGGTCGTAGAACAGGTTGTAGTTGCTCTTAAAACTGCGCACCGACTTGGGGATTGCGTTGGGAATTATGTCAAACGGCGAGTTTCCGCTTTCCAGCTTGAACAGATTAAGGCTGCGCACATTATCCCTCATTTCCATCAGCCATTCCAGATAGGCCGACAGGAAACTCCTGACGTTGCGCATAAACGCCCCGTCGTAAAATTCCTGCTTTATGTTCAATATGCTGTTAGCGTTAAAGTGGGGCGAAGCTATGAAGCCGTACCTGTTCCTAAGGCAGTTTGCAAATAAAAGAGTTCTTGCAAGCGGAACGCCGACCATATTGGCAATGCCTTTATAAAAACTGCCGTAACCCACATCGACAAGCACGTCTTTTATGCCAAGCTCCAGATTTTGCGTAGGCGCATAGTGGTTATTGCAAAAGTCCGCCACTGCCGTCGCCGCCACAAACTCCATAAGATGCGCCTGATTTTGCTGAAGATGTCCGCCTTCATTGTTTTCGTATATATTGGCAATGTCATCCCCCGCGAAATACAAGGCGTTTATAAGCTTGTCCCGGTAAATGTTGTTTTCATAATACGCAAGAGCCGCCACAGCTTTTGACACGAATGTCGAAGAGTCTATTTCGCTTTCCCGCGAGCTTCTCACCCGGAAATAAGGAAGCACGGTTATTGCGCCGATTTCGGCATTGTTTATAAGAGAATAGTTCGGGAAGTCCGTACTTTTTCTCAATGTCTTCAAGAGCAGCGGGAAGCCGCTCGCACCTGTTCCGCCGAAAATCGAACTTATGATGAAAATCCTGTCCCCTTCCACAAACGAGTTGGCAAAATCGTCAAACTGCTTTGACTTTACTATTTGGTTCAACACCACGCAGCCTATATTAGGATTGCCCTTAAAGCCCACCTTCATGGAACTTTTAAGATTGTTCTGGCTGAAAAGCATATTCACGAGAGCCTGGTTTTCCCTGCTCATCGAAGCGACATTCATGAAATTGCCGAAAGTCATGTCGCTCGTGTTAGAAACCTGCATGGAATAGTTCGCGTTCTGCTTCAATATGCCGGTTTTCCAAAAGCCGCAGTCCTTGTCGTTTCCCAAACTTTCCCTGATGCTGTTATAACAGTCCATAAGCTTTACGGCACGGGTAAGGTCGGCATTGGATGCGTCCGGATCTATTATTATCGGCACAATTTCACTTACGTCCATTTTAATGTTTCCTGCAAGAAGCATTGTCAAGGCGCGAAGAACCCGCGAGCCGGTCCCGCCTATAGCAAACACATAACACTTTGACATTTACTTATTTTTTTATGTGGGGATAATGGGAACAATTGACGCTTCTGCGCTTTATCAGGAACGACGCCATGACATACACAACTGCGGAAACCACAGCAACGGCAATTCCGAAATTCACAAAGTCGAAAGCAGACACGTCTATAGGCACAACCTCGCCGCTCGACAAATCGGTCTCCACCATCGCACCCGAAGCATAGAC